>DAOPZJ010000088.1 GCA_035353335.1 Oscillospiraceae bacterium
TGATCTTGACCTCGTTTACAGCTTACTACTCCTCGCTGTTCTAGTCAAGACCCTATAAAAAATCCGACCGCAAGGTGTTCCCTTACGATCGGATATTATATAACAGCTAAATTTATTCTACACTCGTCGTATCAAAAAACGCCAGATAGGCGTTCACTGATTCCTCGTTCTCAGCACGAATACCGATATATGCTACTACATTCCCGGAAATTATGCGAAAACAAAACACTTCATAATAATCGTCCACGCCGTCCACCGTACTACTGCAGCAGGTATATGTTTGTCCGCAGATCACTTTTTCAACAGCTTCTCCAAATATTTTGTCTCGCTTTTCCCCGTCATATGTTATTGTGTTGTTATTGGCTTTAAACAAATTTAAATATTGTTCGGTTGTGGTATCTTTGCCTTGACTGATAAAATATTCAATTAACATCCTCGAAAAACTTTCCGTAGTTTCAAGCTTGATATAAACATCAAAATAGTCGACGGTGCTTTTTACATCCTTGAGATAATCATCACTATATCCGCGCCACTTGATAATTTCCTCATCGCTGTAAATGTAATATTCCTCGGGAACCGTAAATCTAATCCCCGCTTCCGTATTGGTATAAGTCCGCCCGTCCCAAACGCCGCGTGCGGGAATTTCTGCTTTATTGGAACAGCCCAAAGCGCCGCCCATCAACAAAACGAAAACCAACAATCCGCAAATAAGCTTTTTCATATTTTCCCCTCCTAAATGTTGCGATTCGCTATTTTCAATTAACATTTGCTGTATTAAAAAACGCCAGATAGGTATTGACCTTTTCCGCACTTTTACCTCGAATGTTGATTAAAGCAACTGCATTCCCCGTAGTGATTCGGTAACACATCAACTGGTAAAACTGGTCAATGCCTTCAAGTGTAAAACTACAACAGATGTATGTCATACCGCATAAAGTTAATTCAAAATTGTCCCCATATATTATGTTTAGATCTGGTCTGTCATCGTTATAATACTTAAATGTTTTATGATCAGATTTATATAAATTCAAATTCTGTTCAGCTGTGGTATTGTTCAACTGGTCGGTATAATATTGGATGTACATTCTCGAGTAGCTGCCCGATGTTTTATCTTCTATAAAAATATCAAAATAGTCCTGCTTGCTCTTTAAATCTTCAAAATAGTCATTTGAAAAACCATAGGTTTTAATGATTTTTTCATCTGTACCGATTTCAAAACCCTCTGCAACCGTAAGACGAATTTCCGCTTCCGTATTGGTATAAGTCCGCCCGTCCCAAACGCCGCGTGCGGGAATTTCTGCTTTATTGGAACAGCCCAAAACGCAGCCCATCATTAAAACGAAAACCAACAATCCGCAAACAAGCTTTTTCATGTCTATTCCCTCCGTAATCCGATTAAGGTATATATTACCTCGCCGTATTGTTTTTGTCAAGGACACTTGTATAGGAATCAAACTGCATAAAACCGCTCTCAATGACATTAAAATAAATTCAAAGAGCTTATATTCATTTCATCAAATTACTTTGCAATCACACTCGCCGTATCAAAGAACCCCAGATACGCCATTACTTCCTCCTCGCCATTACCGGTAATTTCAATGAAAACGGTTACTTTTTCCGGAGTAATTCGATAACAGAGCAATCGGTAAAAAGTGCCCAGGTTTTCCAGCGTAAAACCGCAGCATAGATATGTTTCACCGCATAACGTGAACTCAAAGTTATCGCCGTATATGATGTTAAACCACGTATCCATATTGTTATATAAATTGTATCTGGTATTTTGGGTCTTGTATTGCTTTAATTTTTGCTTGGCGGTTAGATTGGCGGATGGATCAACCGAATACTCAATAATCATTTTCGAGTAACTGCCCGAAGCATTGTCTTCGATATAAATATCGTAATAACCCTGTTTGTTTTGCAGATCCATAATAATCATCGTGTAAACCGAGCCATTTGATCAATTCCTCATCGGTATCGATGTGATACCTCTCCGGCACCGTCAGCCGAATGCCCGTTTCCGTGTTGGTATAAGCTTGCCCATCCCAAACACCTCGCGCCGGAACCTTGTTGTCGATCGACTGTGAACAGCCCATAACCCCGCCTACCAGCATAGCACAGATTAAAATTCCGCATACAAACTTTTTCATGTGTCGTTCCTCCTTTAATAATAATTGTCTTCATAGATTAATTTATCTCAGGCAACCAAAACACCCTTTCAAACCACCAGTATATTTCTTTGAAAGTACCGGCATTGACAGTTTCCGTACGAAAATACGTCAGCATTTCATCGGCTTTTTCCTTGTTTTCAGCTTCGATTTGTATGTAGACCCACCCTTTTTGCGGAATATATCTGAAACACCAAAGGCGATAACCGATTTTCTCACCCTCAAATGTAATGCCGAGACAGTGATAGGTCCGCCCGCAAATCACTTTTTCAAACTGATCCGAAGAAACCGCTATTCGGTCATTACCGAGTTGCTTTTGCGTAAAATTTGCCTCTGTAAGATTGATATATTGTTCGGCGGAGCAATTAAAATCGAGCACCATATAAACCGTATACAGTGTCGTATTTCCGCTCCCGATCTGCATGTCGAAATAATTCGTCTCTTTCTTCACATGTTCATAAACATCGTCGGAGTAATGATACATTTTAATCATTTCTGCGTCGGTATATATGTGATATTCCTTCGGAACCGTCAATGAAATGCCCGATTCTTCGTTGGTAAAAGTTCGATCTTCCCAAACCCCCCGCCCCGGGAGTTCATCGCGGGTTACCCGGCCGACAAACCAAATCACGCACGCCACTACAGAGAAGAAGATCAGCCAAAAGCGAAATTCCTTCATACGTTTTATCCTCCGCAACCCTCTGTTAAATTATACCATGTCTTTGTAATATTTGTCAATACGAACGTTCAAATAAAACAAAAAGCCCCTCTTTTTCAAGAGAGACCTTTTATGATTTGTTTGATGGACACTGTTCCCGTAAACGGTCAACTGTTAACTTTACAATTCAGAACTATCTCAAAATAATATCATTTCTCGACGGGCCGTTGGAAATCATACCGATATGGATGCCGATATACTCCTCGGCGAATTCGATATATTTTTTACAGTTCTCGGGCAGGTCGCGGTAATCGCGGATACCGCGGATTTCGCACTTCCAGCCGGGCAATGTTTTATAAACCGGTTTGGCGTGTTTGAGCTTAACCGTGGTCGGGAACTTATCGGTAACTTTTCCGTCGATCTCATAACCGACGCATACTTTTAACTCATCGAGATAACCGAGCACATCGAGCACCGTAAAAGCGACTTTGGTCGCGCCCTGCAGCCGGCAGCCGTATTTCGAAGCGACCAGATCAAGCCAGCCGACCCGGCGGGGTCTTCCGGTGGTCGCGCCGTATTCGCCGCCGTCGCCGCCTCTGCGCCGAAGTTCCTCCGCCTCGCCGCCGAACAGCTCGCTGACGAATTCGCCCGCGCCGACCGCGCTCGAATAGGCCTTGACGACCGAAACAATCTCTTGAATCTCATAAGGCGGAACTCCCGCGCCGACCGTGCCGTATCCGGCCAAGGTATTTGACGAGGTGACCATCGGATAGATGCCGAAATCGGGGTCTTTTAAAGCGCCGAGCTGGCCTTCGAGCAGAATCGTCTTGCCCGCGGCGCGCGCGTCGCATAAGAATTCAAAGGTATCCGCCACAAACGGGCGCAGCAGCTCGCGATATTCGATCAACTTTGCAAACATCACATCTTCATCAAGCGGTTCGTGATTGTACAGCCCGGTCAAAATAGCGTTTTTCTGGGTCAGAATGCCATGCAGCTTCTCGTGCAGCACGGTTTCGTCGTCGTAGAGTTCGCTGACCTGAATGCCGACCTTGGCGTATTTATCGGAATAGAACGGCGCGATGCCGCTCTTGGTGGAGCCGAACTGCTTCCCCGCAAGACGCGCTTCCTCGCACTCGTCAAACAGGATATGGTAAGGCATCAACACCTGCGTGCGGTCGGAAATCAGCAGCTTCGGCGCGGGTACGCCGCGTTCTTTTAAATCATTGAGTTCCTTCATCAATTTTCCGGGATCGAGCGCGACGCCGTTGCCGATGATGTTCGTGATATGGCCGTAAAACACACCGGAAGGCAGTTGGTGCAGCGCAAACTTGCCGTAGTTGTTGATGATCGTATGTCCGGCATTGCTTCCGCCCTGATATCGGATCACGACATCAGAATCGGCGGCCATCATGTCGGTGATTTTGCCTTTGCCCTCGTCTCCCCAGCAGGAACCAACAATCGCTTTAATCATAACGTTCCCTTTCTAAAGCTGTATTTCGGCGTCCGCGATACGGACGTTTCGGTATTTTTCAAGCAGCGGTTTGATGACTTCGCTTAGGTATTCCGTCACCTGATGCGCGCTGCGGCCGGTGAATTTCTCGGGTCTGCACAACTTGGTGAGTTCTTCCGAGGTCAAACCAAACGCGGGATCGGCGGCAATCCGCTCCAAAAGATCGTTTTTCGCGCCGTCTTCCTTGACCGCTTTCGCGGCTGCCATCGAATGGACGCGGATGCGCTCGTGCAGTTCCTGGCGGTTTCCGCCGCGCTTGACGGCGTCCATCAAAATCGTCTCGGTCGCCATAAACGGCAGTTCGGCTGCAAGGTGCGCGGCGATGACTTTCGGATAAACGACAAGGCCGTTTCCGACGTTGCGCAGCAGTTCCAAAATGGCGTCCGCCGCCAAAAAGCACTCGGAAATCGCCAACCGGCGGTTGGCGGAGTCGTCGAGCGTGCGCTCAAACCATTGGGTCGAGGCGGTCAGAGCCGGATTCAGGGCGTTGACCTCGACAAACCGCGCGAGAGATGCCATGCGCTCGCTGCGCATCGGGTTGCGCTTATACGCCATCGCCGACGAGCCGATCTGGTTCTTTTCAAACGGCTCTTCGATTTCTTTCAGATGTTGTAAAAGCCGGATATCATTAGAAAACTTCGCGGCGGTCTGGGCGATGCCCGAGAGCACGTTCAGCACGCGGCTGTCGGTCTTGCGCGAATAGGTCTGCCCGGACACCGGGACGCTTTTTTCAAAGCCCATCTTTGCGGCGATCATATCATCGAGACGGCGGCATTTTTCATCATCGCCCTCAAACAGTTCCGAAAAGCTGGCCTGCGTGCCGGTCGTGCCCTTGTCGCCGAGCGGTAATAAAGTGGAAAGCACATATTCCAAATCGGTCAAATCCATGACCAAGTCATTAATCCATAAAGTCGCGCGTTTTCCGGCGGTCGTCGGCTGCGCGGGCTGAAAATGCGTGAACGCCAATGTCGGCAGATCTTTGTATTGTTCGGCAAATCCGGCCAAAATGCGGATCGCATCGACCAGTTTTGCGCGCAATAAAACGAGTGCGTCGCGCATGATGATGATGTCGGTATTGTCTCCGACATAGCACGAGGTTGCCCCCAGATGAATGATCGGCGCGGCTTTCGGACACTGCTTTCCGTAAGCCCAGACGTGTGCCATCACATCGTGCCGAACCTCTTTTTCACGGGCCTCTGCGTCGGCATAGTTGACGTCTTTTTCGTGGGCTTTCAGCTCGTCGATCTGTTCTTTTGAAATCGGCAAACCGAGCTCGGCCTCGGATTCCGCCAGCGCAATCCAAAGTTTACGCCAGGTCGTGAATTTTTTCTCGGCGGAAAAAAGATATTTCATCTCCTTCGAGGCATATCTGCCCTGCAAGGGAGATTCGTATGATTGATAATCCTGTTGCAATTTTTCCATACGCTTTTCCGTCCTTTCGAACTGGTTAAGGCACGCGTCGAGGCAAAATCCGCGAAGGGTTTGTTTTCATCTTTTCTGAATTTGATTGATACCCCATGAAAACAAAATATGTGATAATTCGGGGAAAAATCATTCCCTTTTTATCACATACCTCATTATACCAAACCGCCCGTGACATTGCAAGGACAATTTAACGCTTTCTATGAATAAATATACCAAACTATCCGTATAAACTTTTTACCGTGTCGGTTATTTTATTTTCTCAATTCAAAACGGGGGACAGTTTCCCCGTTTTGAAATAACAGCCTTATCCGCCAAGATCAACCCATAACACCTTCGAGACAGCTTTCCCGTCGATTACCACAGTCATAAACATCAACAGTTTATTACCTTCATTGGAGGCTTGATACGACCAAATCTCTTGAATTTGATAACCGATGTCAAGTGCTTTTAGTTCGCCGCTTTTAAAATTCCACAACTTAATTTTACAATCGCGGAAACCCGTTTCAGTCAATCTCTGTATCGTTTGAACATTTTGATAATATACCATATAATCCTCTGTAGCCCGAATTGGATAAATACCCGTGCTGATATTCACCGCGTTGATTTCATCTCCTTTCAAATTGAAATATTTAAAACTAGCGTGAATATCGTTGTCGGATTCTCTTACGAAAGCATCGTCACATGCAATGAAACCGTCAGAGTTTTTCGGCCAGAAAGTGTAGTAGGAATTATAATCGATTGTGATGATTTCCCCAGTTGAAAAATCATATAAACATTTTTGCATGGTTAAAGGTTCCCCGATTGAAAAAGCGATTTTGCTATCGTCGTTGGAAAAAGACGGCCACCGCGCTCCCGTTGATAAATCCTTGGGCGTATAAATTTTAATTTTATTTTGAAAATCCAAATCCGTCACATACAAGCCGCCCGCATTTGAATAAAGCAGCCGGTCACCACTGTTAGAAATGCTGAAAAAGGTGCCCTCTACTTGACCGAAATCGATTGTTTTTATTATTCGGTCTGT
>DAOPZJ010000089.1 GCA_035353335.1 Oscillospiraceae bacterium
ACTGGGTCAAGATCAAATGCGAACGGCGGCAGGAGTTTGTGATCGGCGGCTATATCCGCACCGACAAGCGGACGAACGGGATCAGTTCGCTGCTGCTCGGTGTTTACGAGGGCGGGAAACTGATCTATTGCGGGCGCGCGGGTACGGGGCTCTCCGAGGCCGATTCCCGGCGGTTCGAAGATCAGTTTAAAACGCTGGTGCGCGACGACCCGATGTTTGTGAATGCGCCGAAAATCAAGGCGGACGAGTTGGTCTACTGGCTTGAACCCGACCTCGCCGCCGAGATCAAATTTGCCGAATGGACTTCGGACAATCTGCTGCGGCAGGCGAGTTTTAAAGGGTTAAGAACGGATAAGAACCCAAAAGAAATTCACAGGGAGACGGAGGACCTCGACTGCGAAGAGGCACTGCCGGAAGAGACGGAGGAGAACATGGATACAGATTTATTGAACAAAGGCGAAATTATGATCGCGGGGGTGAAAGTCACCCATCCCGATAAAATCATCTTCGACGACCCGATCACCTCCAAAGAGGATGTGATTCGCTATTATGAGCGGGTCTCGGAGCGGATGCTGCCGTATGTATCGAACCGGATTTTGAGCATTGTGCGCTGTCCCAAAGGGATCCGGCAGACCTGTTTTTATAAAAAGCACCCCGGCCCCGACAGCAAGGGGATCGTGCCGGTCCAGGTGAAGACGAGCGACGGCGGCGAAGAGGAGTTTTTCTATATCGCCGATAAAACGGGGCTCCTTTTTGAGGCGCAGATGGGGACGCTGGAGTTTCACACCTGGGGCAGCCGCGCCGGGACCATGGAGAAACCCGATATGATGGTGTTCGACCTCGACCCCGACGAGGGCATGGATTTAAAAACGGTGCGGCAGGGGGTTCGGGATGTGCGCGAACTGCTCTCGCAGCTCGAACTGAACACCTATCTCAAAACCAGCGGCGGCAAGGGATACCATGTGGTGGTGCCGTTGACACCGTCGGTCTCGTGGGACGGATTTTACGATTTCGCAAGGCGGGTCGTCGAGGTGATGGAACAGAAATGGCCCGATCGATACACGGGCAATGTGCGCAAAAACCGCCGGACGGGCAAGATTTTCGTCGACTGGATGCGCAACGGCAGAGGTGCGACGAGCGTGGCTCCGTATTCACTGCGGGCGCGAAAGGGCGCAAAAATCTCGATGCCCATCGGTTGGGATGAACTCGACACGGTCGCGCCGGACGGCATCGGCATGGCGGAGGCGGTTGCGCGGCTCGAAAGGCCCGACCCTTGGGCCGGATTTTTAAAAGAACGGCAGCAATTGAGACAGACGGCGAATGTGTAAATTTCAAATTTTCCGAACCGTTCCGCTCCGCCCAAACCGGAGTGGCAAACATACTTTTGTCCTGTAAATGCGAATTCCGCCCCGTTTGAAAACGGGGCGGAATTTTATAAACAAATCGTTTTGAATCAGCGGTTGCCGCGTTTGGCCTTTTGCTTATTGTTGAAATAGGAAATCAGCACAACCGCGAGTCCGAGTGTGGAGACAATCAAAAGCACGATGCTTCCGATATCCTCATAGATGCCCATCTCCGGCGTGGTGTCCTTGGTCGGGGTGCCGTCGTCGCCGATGTTGGTGTTGTTGCGGCCCTTTCCCGAGGAGGTCTTGGACGGCGAGGCCGGAGCCGAGACGGTGGACGCGGGCTGGATTCTCTGCGACGAGGTCGCACGGGACGAGGTCGCAAAGGACGAGACCACATAGGTCGAGGTCACCGACGAGGCGACGCTGCTCGGGGAGGAACTGACGGGGTTGGAGACCGGGGTCGGAACCGGGGTGTTTTTAATGATATAGCTGAGCGTGGTGCCCCCTTTGGCGATGACCGGAATATCGTTGTTTTGGAGATAGCCGGTGGGTGTTTTGGTCTCGCGGAGCGTATAATTGCCCGCCTTGATGCGGCTGAAAGTCGCAAATCCGCCGACGTCCGTGACCGCGGTCTGCACCGCTTTTCCGGTCTTGTCAAACAGGGTGAATTCGACGCCGGAGAGGGATTTTTGCGTGACGGAATCGACTTTTAAAATGCGCAGTTCCGAGAGCGCTTCGTCGACGACGGTTGCCGGGTTTGTGATGACGTCCCGGTTTTTCGGCGGGATGGTAGCCGTGCAGACGGTCTCGGAGAGGTTATAGCCGTCCGGCGCTTCGAGTTCGCGCAGGGTGTAAGTGCCGAGCGGGAGTTCCGAGAATTTGACGACGCCCGAGGCATCGGAACGGGTCGATGCGACCAGCGCCCCGGTGCTGTCATACAGTCCGAACAGCGCGCCCGGAAGGGCTTTGCCGTCGCTGTCGGTCTTGTGCAGCGTGATCGAGCCGAACAGCTGGCTGTAAGGGGTATTGATCAGCCGATCTGCGGAAAGTTGTGCGACGACGGCGGTTTTGTCGCCGTTATAGACGACGCGGGCGGTGAGCACCGTGCTCGATTCGAGATGTCCGACCGGCGGGTCGGTCTCGGTGATGGTATACGGGGTATTGCCGCTGAGGGGGACGTTTTCAAAGGTGACAACGCCGCCCACTGCGGAGGCGCCGATCGTGACGGAATGCCCGAAAAAGTCGGTGCCGGAGAGCACGAAGTTGCCGCCGGAGAGGGACGCGCCGAGCGTCGAGACCTTATACAGGGAGACGCTGCCCTTGGCGTAAGCGTCAACCGTTTCGAGCATCGGGGTATCGGAGGCCAGCCGGACGCCGCCGAAGGGTTCGGAGTTTAACAGATAGCCGTCCGGAGTGGCGATTTCTTTGACATAAAAAGTCCAGGCGGGCAGGTTGGTGAAGGTGGCGGTGCCGTTGGAACCCGTGGTCGCGGTGATGGCGCTGCCGTTTTTATAGATCGGCTGGCGGCTCGCATTCAGCAGCTGATAGACCGCGCCCGGCACGGGGTTTCCGTCCGCGTTGGTCTTATGAACGGTGAGCGGCAAAGAGCCGCTGCCGCCGCTCGACCAGAGCGCCCCGACCTGTATGTTGCGGACGTCGGCGTTGCCGGAGGGCGTGCCGTTGCTGCCCGAGAGCGAGACGGTATTATCATAGGTGTAATTATCGGTGATGATGAACGTGGTAAATTTGAGCCGGTAGGCGTTTGCGCCGTCCGGCAATCCGACGGTCAGGGTGTTGTGGTTGCCCGAGGTCGGCAGCGTCACGGAATAGCCGGCGGGGATCAGTGCGCCGGTTGTGAGCGTGCCGTCCGTGCCGACCGCCGCCGCATAGAGCTTGACGGAGGTGTTGTCGAGCAGTAAACCCGCGTTCAGCACGTCGGTCACCGAAGCGCCCGTGAGTTTGAGCAGGCCGGAGTTGATGTTCACCGTCCACTCGATATAGTCGTTTCCGGCGGTGTAGGCCGCCGTCTTGGAGACGACGGGGTTTTGAATCTGCGCCGTCGCGGTCGCGGTGATGCTGCGGCTCATCTGATCCGCCGAAATCGTGGCGGTGTTCACAAAATTCTGGGTGTTCGCCCACTGGGTCAGCAGTACCGAGTCGTCGAGCCGGGTATAGAACGTGACGGTATAGCGGTCGCTGACGGTGACGCCCGTGCCGAACCCGTAGTTGAAAGCGGTGCTTCCGCTCGCGCCGACCGTGGGCATGGTCGCGATGGCGGCGGAACCGCTGTCGGTGATGAGGAACGGATGGACGGCGTCGATATAGAGTTTCATCCCGGCGGGCAGGGAATCGCTGATGGTCAGGCCCGTCAGCGGGAGTTTGTTGCGGTTGACGGTGATCGTCCATTTGACGGTGTGTTCGGCGTAATTATAATTCTCCGCCGCCTTGGCGAGCATTTGGGTGTTAAAATTCCGGGTACCCGTGACTTTGATCGGGGTCTCGCCCGAACGGTATAGCGTGACGTCGTTTTTAAAAGCGACGCGCCCGTTGGAGTCGCCGTTTGAATACAGGGTATCCAAACCGGAGGTATCGATTGCGGCGGGGTTGGTGTCGATGACTTTCGTATAAAAATCGACGGTATAGGTCGTGTTGATATCGCCGAAATAGTAGGAGAAGTCGCGCACAAAGCTGTCGGAGGAGGTAAGCCCCGTCGGGGAGAGGGTCGACGAGCCCTGCTTGACCGTGATGGGATGGGTCGCGTCGATATAAAGCTGCTGCCCGAGGGGGATCGAATCGCCGATGGTGACTCCGGTCATGTTGATTTTGTTGCTGTTGACCGTGATCGTCCAATGGATGATGCCGGGATTCGCATAGTCGGAGGTGGCGTCGGCGGATTTTGCGATCAGGCCGTTCGCCCCGACAATCGTCGTGCTGGCGTTATCCTTGGGCGGGTTTGCCGAATCGGGCATCTCCGCCCAAGTCAGGGCGGCGTTGTTTTTAAACGTGACCGCGGTGTTAAAGTTCAGATAGGAGTCCGGGTTGTTGAGCTTGGTGTAATAAGTCAATACCGCCGTGCCGGAGAGCGCGCCGGGGAAGGCATAAGAAAATGCGCTTGCCGTGGCGGCGTCGGTATAGGAATAGGTATAGGCCGAAGACGGGATGACCGACGCGGTGCCGCCGTTCAGGGCGACGGTGACGTCATAAGTGCTGTCGTCGACCAACTGAAGTCCGGCGGGGATCAAGTCGCTGACGGTTGCGCCCGTGATTGCGCTGCTGCTGCCGACGGTGACGGTCACCACCCACTTGCGGATATAGCTGCCCGAGGTCGTCACGTTGCTGACGGCTTTGTTCAGCCAGCTGATGGGCACCGAGGCGTCGACCGGCCCCTTCACCACCGTGCTTCCGGTTTTGAGCGTGACGGAGTTTGAAAAGGTGCTGGATTCGGTTGCCGCAGTTGCGCCGGTCTCGGCGGAAAAGGTCTTGGGGTTGGTTTGATAGGTGATGATCTGCGCCGCCGTGGTATGGGCCGGGAAGGTATAGCTCACCTGATTGGCGGTGCTGAGGCCGAGGGTGAGGTCGGGAACCGCCACGGCGCTCGACGAGGTGCCGACCGTGAAAGAACCGCTCCGATAGGTCTGATTGACGCTGTAAGTATCGACGAGGGTATATCCGCCCAGATCGGTGCCCGCCGGGGGCGTCACCGTGACGGTCCACAAAATCGAATTGGTTGCGGCGTCGTATACGCCGGATTTGGCGAGGGAGACCTCCGGCTTCGGGTCGGTTTTGCGCGTGAAGAGATAGGTCTCGGAACCGAGTTTGATGCTGGTTTCGTCGTCGCCGCCGAAGGGGATCGGGTCAAAAGTGCCCGTGATTCCGACTTTTCCCCAGATGCCGGAATGGTTGGCGGCGTCCGCCGTCAGATGCACCGTGATGACGTTGTCGCCCGTAAACGACCAAGTACCCAACTGCCAAACGCCGGTCACCAAATCGGTGGCGTAAATCTTGGCGTTTTCCCCGGTGGGCGGGGTGAACGTGACGCCCTCGGGGAGCGTGATCGTGAAATAATCGCTGCCGTTATAAGTATAGATTTCGCCCTCGCCGTCGCCGTCTTCGAGATGGAAGACGTAGGTCAACGTGAGTCCGGCACCCGCCGGGACGTCGCTGAAGGTCTTGCCCGACGGCTTGATCACCGAGCTGCCGACCGTGACCGCGATGGAGGACGGCCCGCCCGTGGTCGCATAAGTGTCGGTGGTGTTATGGATGCTCAGATGATCGGTGAGCGGAGTGAGGTCGCGTGTGCCTGCTGCCGTCAGGTTGAGCACCGCAAAGAGCTGCAATGTCAAACATAAAACCAGCAGAAGGATCGGAATGGTCTTTCTGTTCTTTTTCATGAATTTTCTCCTCTGTGTGTTTGTTTGGTCGGTTGTTGTTTATTTCCCTCATCGTGTCGAAAACAGTCGGATTCCGGCACTTAGCTTCAATTATATACGGTATATATATAAATTAAAATATACAAATTGAAAAATATTTGTTTTTTTAAGCATTTTTATGTGACTTTGTTACACAGGAGTGCGCCGGCACATACTATGAATGTCGGTGAAGGCACGGCGGTGCAGGCATGCGGTAAAAATCCCAAAAATCGGCATTTTCAAAGGGGTTTATACGGATTTTTAAATTTGATTTGCTGAATATTAAATATTGACAATTCGCAATTAAGTGGTAAAATTAATACTCATGGTGCCTTTAAAAGCGCAAGGCACCGTGACTAAAGCCCGGTTTTTGAGTGAACATTGCACGTCGGGTCGGAAATGGGGGACTGCGATGCCTTGGGGAACGTTTCCTTTGATCGGAATCGCGCTCGGTCTGATCTGCGGCTTTTTACAGTATCGTTTGCTTGCAAAGCTTGTTTCGGTGACCAAAGAGGGTACAAAGCCGGGCAAGCTGCTTTTGTTGTTCTTTTTTAAATTGGGACTGTATGCGCTGTTTTTGGTACCTGCGGTGCTGCTGTCGGTACCCGACGGAATCGCTTGCGGCGGCCTTGCGGGGCTGACACTGGTGGCGACCGGCGTGATCAATGCTTTACGGAAAAGAGGTGAGGGCAAATGAATATCGCCATCGACCCCGGAAAAGTCAAAACGCTGCCGATTTTGGGCGGCTTTACGATCGACGAAACCATGGTCACCTCGGCCATCGTGATGGGGATCATGGTGCTTTTCGCACTGATTGTCCGGATATTCGTAATCCCGCGCTTTAAAGAAAAACCCGGCGGATTTCAGCTGCTGCTCGAGATGTTCGTCACGGGGATGGACGGC
>DAOPZJ010000090.1 GCA_035353335.1 Oscillospiraceae bacterium
TGCGGACTTTGCGGATGCCGTTTTCGGAGGCCTTTAAATATTCGGTGTTTCCGTTTCCGGAATAGATCAATGCCGGAATATACACCAGCGAACCGTATCCGGCCGTATGCTCGCTGTTATAAATCAACTCGTCTTCCAGCAGCGATTTGTAGGACATATGGGTGTAATCGTGGGCGCAGGCAAACCGTTGATAATCCACACAGAAATCGAGCAGACGCTTGTCGCCGGTCTTGTGGTAGCAATACATCATCGGTACAGAGATAAACGACCCCACATAAAAGGTCTTATGATCCCCCGCCCATTTGTCGCAGAACCATAACATACACTGATACGCCGCGTCAAAGACCTCCTGCCGGCCGGTCGCCTCGTAAAAATAGAGCAGGGCGCGCATGCCGCAGGCCGTTCCCCACGCATTAAAGTCCTCGTAGATTTTGGCGTCCAGCTCGTAATAAGTGCCGAGATACCCGTCCGGTTGGCGGTGTGCCAACACACCGTTTACCCATTTTTCCGCTTTAGCTTTTAGTTCACTGTCGTTCAGTGTAAAGGCGAGCAGAATCAATCCCGTCCAGTAGTTGCCAGATATTTCAGCGCCCCACCCGGATTGGTCGCCGTTGCCCCAGCGCTTGACATAGGATTTGTTGATATACGGATCGGCGATCATACCGGGTTCTATCTCGTCCAGATGCCCACCCATTCCGTTTTTGCTGCGCTCCAGCTGCTCCCGCAAAAATCCTTCGGCGGTAATGCTCCCGAGCGGCAGTGCGAATAATTTTCCATAATACATTTTAGATATCCTCTGTTTCTATAATAATTCCAAAGCATTTTTATTTATTTTTTACACAATGCAGGCGAACATCGTTTATGTTGCAACAGCATCTGTCACCGTCAGAACGCCCGAGCTTCAGTTACCCGTGTTAATTACATCCGTCTGTACGAACAACCTCTCTGAATAATAACATTTGACTTACTATGAATCAATGCTTTTAATAATATAAAATCGTTTAAATGCGAAATCCGAAAAAAAATATAACTGTGCGGTTGTCTGATTCCCGTTGCGCCGGAATGCTTTCGATGTTATAATTTTTCGGAACGGAGGTGTTCTATTTGAACTTTAAGTATATTTCCACCTGGCAGCGCGGCTTCACGGCAAAAAAGGTTCTGCATCCGCCGTTTTGCGAACGTCTGATCACACTCTGGCCTGACGCAAAGGTCGTGATCGGCACCATCTACGGCGTCGGGGAAGAGCAGCCCGAGTCCTGCGGATTCCGCGTTCTGCGCGGCGACCCGCCCACGGCTTTCCCGCGGGAAGAGACCCAACAAAGCGCCCGTGCCGACGGAATCCCGGTCCATTCGATTTTACGGCGCACCAATCGATGCTTTTTCGAGATGGAGTGCTTTTGCGATATCAAGCGCATCCCGACTGTTTTTGTCAAAATCACAATGGACAACCAATCCGCTTACGAAGCCGACGAGCACATGACGATTTTGCAGCGCAAGGGCAAAGAGACCACGTTGACCGGTTCCGACGATGACGGCTACAGCCCTTATCTCTCCGACTGCGCGCCGTGGTTGTTTATGACGAGTCACGCGGTTTTCAAAGACGGCGTTTTGACTGAGGGTGAATATCGTTTCAGTACGAACGGAAAAGAAACGGTCAATGTCGGTAATGGTATGATCCGGTTCGATTTTAAAGTGCCGCCCAAGGAAAAGCGCGAGTTTTATTTTGCGTTCGGCGAAAATGCGCCTGTGGAATTTGATTACGATGCTGAGCATGAAAAGACCGAGCACTACTGGAGAGATGAACTTTCGGCCATCAAAACCGTTCCGGCAACCGACGGCGCCGAAACGTGCGCTGCCTACACCAATTTCGTCGCGCAGCTGCTTCAGTTTTATTGCATCCCCAAGGGGCATGATTATGTTTTGCCCCGTCAGGGAAGCATGCAGCGCCTGATCTGGCCATCCGAGGAGATGCCGGTAATCATTGCGCTTTCCAAAGCGGGCGATTTTTCCAAGTATCTTCGTCCGGTCATGGACACCTATTTCGGCGTCTTACAGCAGGAGAGCGGACAGATCGTCAATTTCGGCGTGCCTTGGGCATCTGTGACGAGCTGTTGCCTGTACGGTTTTGCTATTTATACCCTTGATAACAACGACCGTGAATACTTTGAAAAATACCGCAAGAACGCCTTAAAAGCGGTCGAGTGGATCGAGCAGACCCGCAGGACCACTTATGATAACCCCAACTTGTTCGGCGGCTTGTTCCCGCCCATGCGCTCCTGCGACTACGAGCAGCCGGGCGCGCAGTGCTGGGGTCAGACCGATGTCTACAATCTCGACAGCTACCGCGCTCTGATCGCGGCGTTCAAGCATTTTTACGCGGAAGGTTTGGAACAACTCGAACAGGCCAACGAATCTTACCGCGCCGTGATGAAGGCGATTGTCGACAATCTCTGCGCCAAACACACCGGAAACTTCACTTTACCGGTCGATCCGTACGATGATCCCGCTCGTGAAGCGGAATTTGCAAAGGGCATCGCACCGCGCCGCGAGGGCGTCACGCCGATGATTTTAAACCTCGATCTGATCGACGAGACTACCAACATCCCCGAACGGCTTGAAAACGGCTGCCGCGAACTCGGCGTATTCGGGCCCGGTTTGACATGGCTGATGGCCGACCGCGGAGTGTTCCGCGATGGGCATAAAGTTTGGTACGGCTCCTGGACGGATTTGGAGTGGTTTAAGTATTACTCACGCAGCGGACAACGTGAGAAGATGAAAGCAATTTTAGACGCGCAGCTCAAATACATCATGACCCCGGAATATTACCTGATGGAGCGTTATGACGAGACCAACCCGTTCTATACGCCCTGGCTTCCGAATGCCAGCGCAAACGGCAGAACGATGCTGATGATGCTCGATTACTACGGTACGAAAAAAGCATAGAGAGCAAAAAAGGCGGCGCCTTTCGCGCCACCTTCATTTTCAGTCAAGCTTTTAATAGATCTGCAAGCCGGTTTTGTTGATCAAAGCGTTTGCCTGGTCGAGCAAAGGCTGAGCACCGCATTCACGCATAGCGGCGCGATATGTTTCCAAAACCTCTTTTACCGATCGGCTGCTGTCTGTAATGGCATCCGCAAAACAGGTGTTTGTCGCCGCATTGATATTTTGCATCAGATCTCTCGAGTAATAACGGCAAAGCCGTATCGCATATTGATTGATGACAGGCACCGCAACTGCGGTTTTGTTTTGAATCGCATCCGTACGTAATTTATTAAGAGCAACTCCGACGTTATATTGGAAGGTTGAATTACCCAACTGCGGGTCATAGCCGCTGTATTCGTCGCCCATGTTCAGTCCCTCGATCCTGCCGAGAAGATTCGGCAGTTTGGGATAAGTTCCGTCTTCGGTGAGGTTTATGGAGATCGTTCCGTCGGAATTGATCGTATAATTTTTATCGGAACCGTACCGCGTCTCGTAGTAGTTATATTTCGACCCAAAGAACAAATCCAACAGGAAATTGACGCATTTTTGCGGTTCGGGAGTATTGGCGGCAAGCACATAACCCGCAAAGGAGACGTCCAGAACCTGCGGGCAGACAGCTCCGTTCCGTGATAAACCCGTCACACAGTCATACTTATTCAAAGCGCCGTAATATGCTAAGCTTGTCGTATAACTTCCTAAATAAGCGGTGCTGTATCCATCCTGTTTATAAAGAGCGGTTCTGTATGCATTGACGTTATCACCGGTGAATTCCATATCCAAAACGCCTTTGGTGTAAAGATCGCGCAGATAACTGAGCGCTTCTTCCGCATCCGGTTTCAAAAAGCCGTCTGTGATGCAGTCCTCGACAGGGTCATAACTGATCAATCCGTAGCCGGAGGTGTAAATCCCGTAAGCGCGCAGAATGTCCGCCGCGCAATAGTAAGGATAACTGCACATCGGATCGGTAATCGTATTTTTCGAGACACCGTTTTTTTGAAGCGCTGCGGCTTTTTGTGTGAATATCGAAAAATCTTCCACTGTTTCCGGCGCTTCCATTCCGACTGACGAGAGGATGTCGGGGTCATAAGCGCGGACTTGGGGGCTTACGGTCATATAGGCGCAGGGAATCGCCCAGACATGGCCGTCGACCGTAAAAGCGTCACGGACCGCCTGCGGGAGTGATTTCCAGACAGGGTTGTTTTCGAGGTAGCCTTCCAGCGGTTGAATCGTTCGCGGATCTGCATACATTTCGACTAAATTCGCATTGCTCATATAGACAAATCCGGTGACCACATCGGCAGTTCTCGAACCGCTCAGCAGTGACCGAATTATTCCGTTTGCGTCGTTTGCGTTGGTTGTGACATTCAGATCAACGTCATAGCGAATCGAAATATTATCAATCCATTTGTCTCCGTTTTCCGCGTCGTAAACATCGTTGCGGTTGTAATTGCTGGGATAAAAGAATCCGGGGTATGCGATATCCACAGATTTCGGATAGTCACCCATTGTCGATTTCGGAATGGCAGGGCCGGAGGTCAGGGCCTTGGCGCATCCGCTCGTGAAGACTGCTGAAACTGCGATGAAAGCCGATAAAACAATACCGAGGACTTTGGAAAACAATGATCTCATCACCCGGAACCTGCCTTTCATTTCTGACATGAAAACTACGATTGCGCCCCATTCTATCACCCTATGGAGGCTATGTCAATATCTTCAAATCGCAGTGTAATGAATATTCCGTATGCATAATGGCAAAGCGGGCGTTATTAAATGCCCGCTTTGCCATTGTAAGGGTGTTGGGTTGAGCAATAAGTTGGCTGTCAATTCGGATCATCCGTAATAGTACGCGGTTTTCTTGCCGATGGCGGCGTTCATCTCGTCAAGTATGGTGTTTCCACCCAATTCGAACATTGCTTTTTTGTACTCATCCACAACCTGTTGAACCGTTTTATCTTTACTAATAATTGCGTCTTGAAAAAAGTTTGTATGCTTTCTGTAAGCAGAGTTGGTAGTTATATCATAGGTTGACCAGATGATGTTTTGGTATAATAACGGAATTTCGATAACTGACTTGTTATTTATCGCATCATATTGAAGTTTCATATATGCGTTGTACTTGCCGACATCGGTATTTCGATCCATAGTGACAACACCGTTTTGACTGTAATAGATATTTGCATTCGAATAGGGGAAGAGTTCCGGCAGTCCGCCCGTCAAATTCGGCATGCTGGGATATACATCATTGCCCTTGGTATCCTGAGTTGTTTTTATTATAATCGTTCCGTCTTTGTTCAGGGTGTAATTGTCCGAGGAACCCAACCAGCAATCGAGATAGCTTTGTTGTGAGCCGAACAGCATATCAATAAAAAAATCGATGGTCTCTTGTGGCTGCGGGGTGTTTTGGGTCATGGCAAAGCCACTTGCCATAGTACTTGCAATTTGGGGATAAGCGGGATTCAAGTTAAATAATGTGGTACAGTTTTCATTTTTTAAAATATAGGAAAAATAAGAATCACTATAATTATGGTATTGACTATATCCGGAAGCAACCAGGTCGTAGTTCGAATATCCGATATCGAAACTGAGACGGATCGAACCGGTCTTGTAGAGTTCTCTCAAATATTCCAATGCATCAACGGCAGTATCTTTGGTCATGAAGTCCACAATGCAGTCCTCTTTAGGGTCATAGGAAAACGGAGTGGACTGATAAATTCCGGGGTAAAGTCCGAAAGCGTTAAGAATATCGTTCGTTTCTTTCAAACTGACACCGCCAATGGCGGGGTTTCCTGTTGTTTGTGTATAAGCCAAGGCGAAATTACGAAACGAATCGAGATCAGTCACAGTGCTTCCGGTACTTTGTAATGCCTCGTTTTTTATATCACGGCCGCTCAGTATCTGTGAAGCAGAGGTCGGGATCGCATAGATGTGACCGTCAACTTCAAATATGGATTTAAAATCATCGGGCAGGGCATTCCAGACCGGATTGTTGTCAAGATAGTCCTCCAAAGGCACAAACGTTTCATATTGTATATACGTTTTTAATTCTCGTATATTACTGATTGAAGACAGACCAATAAAATTCGTATTGCCATTCTCATCAATCATTTGCTTTGAAGAAGAGCCGATGCTTTGTGAAACCTTGTTATCAATCGATGCAGAAGAGTCGTTATTCGCATCCTTGTAATCCGAAATGATGTTAAGCTTAACACCGTATTTCTCAAACATCATATCCAGCCATTGTTGCTTGATCTGATCGTCTTTTGGCGCACCGATGTTATTGAAAAATTCGGGAGCGTAGATATTGACGGCATCGGGATAGTCTTTTTTCGCCGTTTCGCATGCGCCGATTAAAATTCCGGAAGCGGCGATGGCACCAATCAACACAAAACTTAAGATTTTGTTCCAAATTCCCTTTTTGGTGTAAGTCATAATCGCACCCAACCTTTCTTTCAGAGTCCGTTTCTCCTCACAGAGGGTTGTCGCGATAACCCCTGCGGGATAACGGTGGGCTGCGGCGAGATTGATCAGCGTCTCGCCGTAGGTCTGTTTTTCTTTTGCTTCTA
>DAOPZJ010000091.1:0-2555 GCA_035353335.1 Oscillospiraceae bacterium
CCGTTGTCCGGATAAGCGTCCTGATCATAGCTCGTCACGGTGCCGATCTGCGCGTCCTTGACCTGTTCGCTGCTCGTCTGATCCGCGACCGCCTCATAGGTTGTCACATAGACGGTGCCCTCTCTCGGATCGGCTTCGCTCACTTCGACGTCCATCGATTCAAGATATCCCCCGGAGATTGAATATCCGCCGCCGTTGCTCCAAAGGTTCGCCGTGCCGCTCGTCGAGAATTCCCCGGTCTCCGTGTCGAACGAATAAGCCGTCGCGACGACGGTCTGATCGGTGTCGTCGATGCTGAAATCGGACGTCGCATGAATTTGCGTCTTGTAAGAGAGGATCGTGACCTCGGTCTTGATGCTCCACTTCTGCCAGGTTTTCAGGGTTTCGCTCACATTGACCCAGGCCGTGCCGTTCCAGCGCTTGACGGTCTGCTTCACCCATTCCGAGCCGTTCCAGCGCTTCGCTTCCTGAACCGTCTGCGTGCTCCCGTTGTATCGTTTGATCGACAAACCATCACCCCCGGTTATTTCTTATAATAATTCCCGATTGTCGCCGCCATCGTGAGAGAATAAATCCCGAACGGCTTGGCGATCTCGTCCGAATAGAGCACAATTTGAAGGCGTTTGAACTTCTTGACCTTCTTTTTGAAGACGATATCGGTCTCGGCGAATGTGTTGAAGGTGAAATCCTCGAAATCCATATCGGAGAGATCGAAATATCCGGTGTTGATCCGACTGATGGACGTCTCATGTTCCTTGTCGGTCCGGTAGGCCACTTTGACGACGCTGTGAGGCATCGCGCGGCTGTGAATGACGTTGCCCCTCTTGGTCAGGGTCTTGTATTCGTTCGGCTTGTTGAAATCGTCGTAACAGAAGGCCCAATAGGCCGTAATCGCCGTGTCGGTGCCGGAATGGGCCGGATCGGTGATGGCCGTCGCCTTCGCGTCGTCGATGTATGCGGAAGAAAGCAGCTCCCCGGTCGACGCGGTCAGATCGAAATTCATTTTGAGGATGTACCCATTTTCGGTGCCGAAAAAGACGTCGCCGTCATACACCTTGACGACTTTCGCCGGATAGAACGTAATGCCGGTTCCGCCGATGATGTCGTTGAAATTGATCCCGATGCTGTCCCAAACGTACCACTCATACTGTCCGCCTGACATCATCCGGCTGTCGGCGAGATAGACGGTGCCGTCGATTAAAATCAATAAATAGCCGTTGTACTCCGCCGTGTACGCTTCGGTTTTGTCTTCGAGGGAGAGCAGGCCGTCGATCCACTTCGACCGGTGCCCGACATACCGCTCCGCGGCGCTGTTATTCAGCTTGTCGAGCCCTTCGAGCCCCATCTTCGAGACGAAAACCGGATCGTCGAGGAAATTGCAGGCGCCGAACGGCGTCAGGCAGCCCGCGCACTCCGCGCCGCCCGTGACCGGATAGACCCTTGACATTAAATCGCTTTCGCTGTCGGTTCCGGTTTGAATAAATACCTTGTTTTCTTTGAGCGTGAGCAGCGTGTTGAACACCTGTAAAAGGCCCGTGACCGGATATTCTTCGCTTCCGATCTTGTAATAACTTAAATCCCCGAAATAAGCGGGATCTTCGGCCATGCAGTGAAAATTATAGTTTTGAAAGTTCGGATTGCCCGAGACGAAAATCCGGTCGTCGAATACCGCCGCCATCGTGCAGTTCGCGATCCGCTCACGGCCCCCGGCCGTCGTCTTGAAAAACTCAATGACCAGGTTGTCGGTGCCCGACGGAGACGCAGCGGCCGGCGCGTCGGTGAATGTGACTTTGCCGAGCGCCTTGTCGACGGAGAAGCCGGTCGTAACCGCGGTCCCGTTCAGCTCGACGAATACCGTGTCGGTGTCGAGGTCGACCGCGTCCAGGATGTAATCTTTTGCGGCGCCGTCGGTCGAGAACTGATTGCGCCGGCGCGGAGTCAATAAATTCACCTGCTGATATTCTTCGCCGCCGCCCGCGGGCGCACGGCCGATGCTGGTCGTCGGGACGGTCGCCAGCGCTTCGGCGTCGGTCAGTTCCGTACCGTCATAGGCGAGATAATTCAAGCCGTCCATGATCCAAAGCTTGCCGGCCATAAAAAACGAAACGGACCGGCGGCGGTTCATCCCCGAATAAAGCGCTTCGTAATAGGTGCCCGTGATGGTCTGCCCGAGCAGCATAATGGGATACAGGTCGGTGAGATCGACCGGCGCGGTGAGGTCGTCCCATAAATACAGATACGTTCCGCAATGGATCAGCGCTTTGGCCGTGCTCGTTCCGGTGACGTCGTCGTAAAACTTCGCGATATGGATGCCGTAAACTTCGCTGTCGTCTTCGTCTCCGAGTTTATGCGAATAGCGCCGGAAGCCCGGCCGCGTTTGGATGCACTCTCCGAACGTCGCCGAGTAGGTCCGATACATATTCCGGCCTCTTGCCGCTCTCCGTGCCCCGACGTTGCTCTCGTCGCTGCTCGCGTCGATCCCCAGCAGGCCGTTATACTGCCGGTGGACGATGGTCGGGCTGCTTTGCGTCGGGAGTTTGTTTTGAAAAGGCATG
>DAOPZJ010000091.1:2655-4573 GCA_035353335.1 Oscillospiraceae bacterium
ACGATCCTTGCGCCGTTGCCGGCTTTTCCGATTGTGAGCGAACTCATGATCATGTTGAACTGCGACATATAATTGACCCAGGCGCTGTCTCCGTCGGCGAGCAGGATGTTCGCGGCCACGTAATACGGCAAGGCAAGCGCGCAGTCGTCCGCAATCGCCAGCGCGGTCGTGTCCGCGGTCGCCGCCGTGACTTCGGTCGGCATCGCGTAATAATAGACCAGCCATTTGCCGTCTCCGGTCGTCCGCATTTTCCCGTCCGGCGTGAACGTCGCCATGCTCTCGGTCGACGTGCCCTTTAAGATTGACCGCAGCTGATAGAAGTCGGAAGGCATATCGAATAAGAGGTAATCTTCTTCGAGCGGGTCCGCGACGCCTTCGGAGACCGATTCGTCCGAATACGGTTCGGTAAAGACCGCCGTCTTCACGATTTTTTGCTGCTGCGCGATCACGCGCTGCCCCATTGTGATGAACAGCGGCAGCTTGGCCGCGATGTCCGCGTCGCTCGTATACGGCGCGACGGTCAGATCGTTCTCGTCCAGCAAAGCCAGCGTTTTGATTTTACAATCCCCGACGGTCATAGGTTACTCCTCAATTCTTAAACCGGAAGCCCCGGAATCCCGGGGCCCCCGGCTTATTTGTTGATTTATCTCAACTGGATCGGCATGATCGAGACGTCGGCGCCCGCGTCGCTGGTGATGTTGAAATAGCCCGTTGTCTGACCGTACCGGGACGAATCGAGCTCGAACGCGACGTACTGCTGGACGGTTTCGACCGGCTTCGGTACCGTGATTTCGAGGTTCGCGGCAGCGGCATTGACGCCGGTGCCCTTCGCGATAATGACCTTTTTGTCGGCGGCGTTCGCGTTGGTCGCGATGAAGGCAAGCCGCTCGTCCTTTCCGATCGGGACCGTGCATCCGCCGGTTGTGATGGCGGTGAAGGTCGCGGCCACGGCGGTATTCATGGCGGTCGGTTTGATTGCTGCGATTGCTGTTACAGACATATTGTTTTCATTCCTTTCGTTATGCGGTTAAATTAGATCACGCAGCGCGTGATTTTATGCATAGGATGTGATCGGAACCTTGACAAGCTCCTGGGCCCTGACCACGTCCGCGCCGTAGAGATGGGTCGCGCGGATGATGTCGCCGAGATAGCTGCTTTCGCGGAACTTCTCGACGCTGTTGACCTGCTCGAACAGCGCGAGCGCGCCTTTGCTCATGACCATGCAGCAATCGCTCGTCCCGTCGTTGTAGATGTTGTTGGAGACGTAAATCTCCATGCCGGTCCAGCGGCCCATGCGGCCGCGTTCGACGACGGACGTGTTATCCGTCAGCTCGGCGCCGACGGCTTCGCGCAGGCGCGTCCAGGCCTTCGGGGTAATGACGGCGACGCATTGGTCGAAAGCGACGTCCTTCATCATCAAAAGCTCCTGGGCGGAGAGCAGCGTCCGGGCGATGGTGGTCTTCGAGAGAGAGGTAACGGCCGTGATCGCCTGACCGGCGCCGACGACCTTTCCGGCGATGTAGGCGTCGATCGAGTTCGCCATCGCTTCGGCGGTCTCGGCGTTCAGTGCTTCGACGTAGCCGTCAAGCGCCTGGACCTTCTCGACGTCGTCAACCAGGTAATAGGCATAATCGAGCCGGTCGATCTTGATCAGCGTCGAATTGTCCGCGACGTTCTCCGGAGTGGAGAGCGCCGTCTTCGGATTGGTGATCTGCCCGACGGTCGGACGGCCGACGCCCAGGATTTTAACGGTCTCACCGAGCTTCGCGGCGCCGGAGCTCTTTTCGTGTCTGCGGTTGCAGAGGTTTGTGAACACCATCTTGCGCTTCAGCGCGGTTTCGATGTGCGCGCTCCATACGATGGGTTTAAAATTATCAGCCATAGCTTAATCGTCCTTTCATTGTCCGGCTTTCGCCGG
>DAOPZJ010000091.1:4673-6388 GCA_035353335.1 Oscillospiraceae bacterium
TTTTCATGGATTTTGTAATGACTTCGAGATTTTCGTTGATCTCGTCCCGGGTCATGTGGTCGACTTCGGCGGACGTGTAGAAATCTTTCTTCGGCGTTCCGCCTTTGCTTGCCACGCTCGGCGGCGGCGTCGCTGCCGGTGTTGCGGTCGTTGTCTTCTTGTAAAGCTCGTACCGCTCCGAAATCGGCAGCTCCGGGTTTAATTTCTTGTTAAATTCCGCGAACGCGGAATCTTTTTTGAGTTTTTCGACGTCTACGCCTACTTTCGAGAGTTCGGCGGCCTCGTCGTTCAGTTTCTTCGCGGCCGTGAGTTCTTGATAGCAGATTTTATCGCGCTGCGTTCTCAACGGGATCGGCTTATCAGCCAGCCGTTTAAGTTCCGCTTCGATGTCTCCGCTTTCGATCACTTCGGCGGCGTCCGCCTTCCCGAGAATCTCCATATCGCGGGACGCGGTCTGCCTTGCAATTGCGTCGGACAACGGGATATTATTCGCCGTTGCCATGATCTGCGCGGCGGCGAGATTGATGTCAGCCGGAAGGCCGATCGCTTTCAGGTTCGCGGCGGTTTCCTCGTCGCGTTTCTTATAGCGTTCAAGCTCCTTCGTGTATCTCGCTGTCGCTCGGTTGATTGCGTCGGAGACCTCTTTCGGAGTCGTCTTCGCGGCCGGTTCGGTTCCCGGCGTTTCCGGTGCTCCGTCCGTTTTGGTCCCGTCCGTGAACGGGTTCGCTTCGGGCGCCTTCGCGGCTTCCGGCGCTGTTGCCCCTGCGGTCGCGGTTCCGCTCGTTGCGGGCGCTGCCGCGGGTTCGGTTACGGTAGCGGCGACACTACCGCCGGCGCCTGTTTCATCGCCGGCATTATCAGCCATGAATTCAAACATCGTTTACAGCTCCTTTTCTGTTTTGGGCGGCGAACTCCCGGACAGATAACCCTTTTTCAGCCTTTTATGATAAAAGCGTTATGCTTTTTCACCGTTCCTGTAGGGAAAGGTCTTGACCTTTCCGAGCGAACACGATCTTAAACCGTGTTCGCGGAAGATTGATGTCAATCTGAAAACTTTTATTCACGCCGAAGGTGCTGTTGACCGGAGCATTTTCGCGGGCTGTGAGCCCGCATCGGTCACGGTCCGACGGAAGAGTCAAGACCCTTCCCTACATGATCGGCGTCTGCTGTGTCTGACGCTGCGCGTGTGATTTTTACATCCACTGCCACATCGTCTTCGTCGATCTTCTCAATAACACTTTGCTATACTTGTTTCAACGTCAGATTGTCGGTGCAGCTTGCGCATTGTCCTTTGCTAATAAGCAATTTCATATTTGTCCTTCCTTTCTTTGCCTCCCTTGTTAAAGGGAATGGGGGAAGGGAATTCACGAGTGAATTCCCCGGATGAATTGCAAGCAATTCATCTTCCGTCTGCAACGGTGGGGGGATTCACGGGCGATTGAGTCGGGCCGCGCCCGATATCGCCCCCTACATCATCGAACCGTTCGGCATTGAAGAAACGCCGCCGGTCTGCATCTGCCGCAGCTGCTGAACCTGCTGCATCACTTCCGGGGACAGCTGCGGCTGCATCAAGGCCTCTTCCCTTGCCCGGGCTTGCGCTTGCGCCTGCGCCTGTTTTTGCGCCCGGGCCTGCGCTTCGGCCTGTTCCTTTGCCTGTTTCGCGGCGAGCTCCTGACGTTTATGCAGGATGTTTTTGAGGATCTGTTTCGGCGCGA
>DAOPZJ010000092.1 GCA_035353335.1 Oscillospiraceae bacterium
CCATAAAGACATCCTGGTCATAAGTATTCATGTCCATAAACCAATAAGGATCATTGATATCAACAGGTTTGACAACGCCGACGACGCGGAACTTGAAGTATGCTCCCGCTTCCACCGATGAAAAGAGTTCTTCTGCCGAATACGGCATGGTGAAAAGGTATTCGCCGCCGATATCCAAGCTCATGTTTTTCATTGTGTACTCATTAACGGTTACTTCATACGCTCCGTCCACAAGTCCGGGTTTTGCTTCCCGGCCAAAGAGGATCTCAACTTTATCTTTAAAATTCTTGAGTGCAGTGATGTTGATTCGCGCAACAGCAGACTGAGCTGAATAGGGAGTCCTGACAAATGAACGCAAACCCATCTCCAGACGCGTGACGTCGCCGACTGTCGGAACCTTGATCTGTTTCATGAGCGTATTTGAGATATAGTCATCATAAACAGGAAACGGCTGTGTGCTGAAATTAAAGGTTTGGCTGACCTGATAAGTCCCCGGATATTGATGGTATTCCGCCTGATAATCCTGGAGATCCAAAATCAAAACCCGCTGTAAGATCGCATTTGTATACATCGGGATGCTGCTGACAACCGTGGCGATGATGAGAAAACCGATGAATAGGCAGACAAACATCCACCGGTTATTTAAAAGTTTCCGAAACACCAAAAGAGACAAATCAATATGCCTCCAATCTAACCGATTATGAGCTGATCCCCAACGGAGAGCCCGGTGAGAATTTCAGTCTGCGTAGCATTGCTGATACCTCGTGTGACTTCCACTTGAACGGGAAGCCCGTCTTTGAGTAAACGGAGATAATCTTTGCCTCCGTCTGAGATGATTAAATATGTATCAACCACAAAGGTATCTGTTTTGCTTACAAGTAAAAGTGATACTGCGGCTTTTTGGCCGATTAGGTTGGCATCTGCCATATTCAGGCCTTTAACAGTTAACAGATACATATATTTAACACCGTATGACTGCATTTGTTCGGGCGTAAGAGTCTCAGGCGTCTGTGTAACGGTTCCCGTATAATCAACACCGTTTAAAGTAACGGTCATTTCGGAGCCGACTTTAATATACATAGAAATATCATCAGTGCTTGAAAAATTGAGGTAGATCGATTTACTCGGTGCAATTGTAGCAAACTCTGCATTAGCTGAAATATTGGTACCGGGTTTATCGGTCGATGTCCAAATACAGATACCGGAAATCGGCGCATATAAAAAGCATGCGTTGTATTGAGCCTGCGCGGCCGCGATTTCCTGTTGTGCAAGCTCGTAGTTTGTCTTGAAAACGGCATAATTGTTTTTAGCGGTTGCCAGTGCATTATCATAGGCTTGCTGGGCAATTTGTACCTTTAGCTTTTGGCCTTCCAACGTTGTGCCGTCGCTCAATTTCCCACCGCCCTGAACGACTGTGAGATTATATTGTTCCTGATCCAGCGCAAGTTTGAGAAGAGCGACTTCACCTCCGCCCTGAGCGTTAATCTGAGCTGTATCCATTTGAATCTTCAACGTATTTACTTCACGCTGCTTCGTTGAGAGCAGAACTTTATATTCTGAGCTCTCGGCGAGGACAGCAATTAAATCGCCTTTGCTGACCTTCTGATTAAATTCAATCGAACGGGATAAAAGTTTTCCGCCGACCGGGAAAGAGGCGGTCGCGGAATCGGCTTCAGAAGGACGGAAAATTGCTTCGCCGGTGATTTCGTTTTTAATACCTGATTTTCCGATAGTTTCGGTTATGTATTTGACCGGTGCAGCGGAGACAAGTTTCGGCGGAAGGAGTTCCTCCTCCGTGGGCAACAGAGAACAACCGCTTCCGAATGCGATGATAAGAGCGAGAACCGCAACAAAAAAAATGCCAATGTACTTTTTCACAATATGACCTCCGAACGGAAAAATAACACACGTGACCCCGCGTAACGAGAGAAATTATACAGTTTTTACACGGAAGAAGTCAAGTACCAAACTTAAAATTTGGCTTTTCATCACAAAAGGGTATTTTGATGTTTAAAAATTACAATAATCCGGGAACGATTGTACAATGCTATCACAAATTCTTAACAACAAAAAACGAAATGTTATATCACTGTGAATCTTGACTTTTCCGAGCTTTTGCTGTAGCATAAAAAATGGCGCCGCGAAACGGCGGCGGAGAATTTTGTCATCAAATATTGTTTATTTATATAAAAATTCGGAAATGCGGTAGACTGATGATGTTTAAGAAGATTATTACATCCATATTTTTATGTATATCGTTGATAGCACCGGCGGTTTTACCGGGTTGTTCAAACGCGTATAAATCAGTTCAAACATCACAAGAAAACGCATATGCCTCTTTAATTCAGCAGCTGCCAACGGATTTAAACTTATCGATTGTGCAAACAATGTCAGCTTATAATGACGGAGAGCTTGGATTTTCACTCTCCGGAACCTCAAATGCATCTCAGACAGCGGATCTCATTCGTTCAAAAATGTCCCAAATCGGTCTTGAGGATGCGGTTAAAGAAGAATTTTCCTGTTCGGCATTTTCGTTTTGCTCCGCACAGCTCAGTTATCGGACAGTCGACGGAAATGTCGTGAGTTTTCGTCTTTCGGCGCTGCCGTCCGACAGCAACGGAGAGCAGCGCATGACGTTAGTCAGCGCCGGAGACGGTTCGTTGGAAGGTTATAAAAACATAACCGCTAGTGGGAAAGCGGTTTTGGCGATATTGAATGGTTATGATGCAGAAACCATAAAATACGTAATCGAAGAAGCCCGTACGCAGGGAGCGGCGGCTTTGATTGCGGCATTTTCAAGTTCAATTGATGAACAGCTGAATTCTGCCTATTACTGCGATTCCTATTCTATTACATCAACAATGCCCGTTTTAACTATGACAAATACAGATGCTCAAAAGCTGCTCAACGCTTATAACGGCGCTGTCAAAGAAGACAGTGCGCTCGTTGTGACATTAAATTCCGAATTCGGTTTTACTGACGAATCCGTCGGCTATAATATCGTCGGAACCATCCCGGGACTTGATTCAGATTCAAAAATTATCATTACAGCCGATTATGACCGGTTTTATCACGGTTATAACGAAAACTGCTGCTCGGTCGCATTGATGCTCGGCCTTGCGCAGGCCGTGAAGAGCAGTGGATATAAGCCACAAAAGACACTGGTTTTTGTGGCCTACGGCGGCTCGGAAATAGCAAAGCGCAACTCGGGTTATTCTACTTCTTACGGCGCATTTGTTCAACTTACCCAGACGCATTCCGAATGGGCGGCAGGGAATACCGTTCACATCGATATCACTATGCCCGCCGCCAACCACGGCTCAAGCTATCCGCTTGCGGTCAGTACCGGGTTGGAGACTTTTGTAGGTAATGCAGTAACGGGTTTGACCGGGCCGTTTATAAACGGCATTAAAATCAATAATAACGTCAAAGGCGGTGAAAGCGGTTTTATATTCGAATCGGCGGGTATTCCTACGATCGGACTGGATCTCGACGCAAGTGAATTTGCAATGAAATACCGCCATACCAATCTCGATAATTCCAACCGTTACAATGCCGCGGCTTTCCGGTTCAGTTATCAGCTTTATACAAAACTGCTGCTTGCTTTTGATCAGACTGCCGTAACGCCGTATAATTTCCTGCCGTTTTTTACGAATCTGAATTCGGGTCTTGACACTAAGTCATTATCCGCTTTTGATATAGATATTGCCGAGATAAAGGACTCGGCTTATACGGCAACGATTCAAGCCCAGATTTTAAATTATTACATCCGGCATATCAATGATGCGTATGAAGATGCCGTCGCGGCGGGAGAATATAACAAAGCGGCACGGATTTATTCAGCCGCTTCCCAACTTAACACACCGTTAAGAGATTTATTTGCGCGTATTAATTCGGTATTTACCGTATTGAACAGCCAAAACCGCAAGCAGTGTTCTTATGAAATTCCGACGGATTATTCAATAAAACTCGGGACCGCTCTTTTACAATTCCGGCAAGGGAAAATAGCGGCTTGCATCGAGACTTGCCAGTCGATCGGAGAATTAAAATATACCTTCCTTTTTGACGCTTCCGTATGTAATTCTGTTGCTGCTGCAGTCAATAACGGAAGCGTGAAAAATCTGTATTGGGCGGACGGTAAAATATATCCGCTTCCCGACATCTATGACACCTTACGGGACCTTTACCTGAAACGAAACGCAAGTTTTGCCGCTACTGATTTCGTTGAAGAACTCGATTCACTTCAAAATTATTGCAATTTCCAAACCGAGAATTTGGTTTCGGCATTCGAATCGCGCTCTGTCTCCTGCCGCCTGTTTGCCGGAGAAGCAAAAAAACTGATTGACTCTTGTGAAAAATTTGAGGGATATTTTGAATAAATCTTGATTTTAAAGGGTTGACAATATTTCTTCGCAGTGATATAATTATTCACGCTTTTGCGTTCTTGGAGGGGTTTCCGTGTTTATAGACATCTCTGATTTGATTGATGATCCGGGCGCGAAAGCAACACGCGAGGGAATCTGTGACTTTGCTGAGTGGCAGAGCGGGATGACACCGATTATCCGACATCCTGTCTCGGTGAAGGCGACCGCTTATAATGACAGCGGCGATATAATGCTTGAGCTCTCTGTTGATTTTATCCTGACCCTTGAATGCGACCGCTGTACCGAGGATTTTGAACTGCCTCGCTCGGAGTCGTTCCTCCACAAACTTAATGATTCCGAATCGGAACTCGGAGACCTCATTAAGCCCGACATCAACGGCCGCCTTGAACTCGATCCCATCGTCTGGGACGACATGATGTTCTGCGTGCCGCAGCGTCGTCTTTGCCGGGAGGGCTGCAAGGGACTGTGCGTCAACTGCGGAGGCAATCTCAATAACGGACCCTGCGGATGCAATAACCCGAAACCCGTGTTGTTTGAAGATGAGGATATTTCGGGCGACTGATTTCATAATGTTTTAGGAGGAAATAACAATGGCTGTACCTAAGAGGAGAGTTTCGAGCACGCGCAGAGACAAGCGCCGCTCTAATGTTTGGAAGCTCGACGCACCCACGCTGGTCAAATGCCCTCACTGCAAAGAGCTCACCGTTCCGCATAAAGTGTGCGGAAGCTGCGGTTATTACGGCGATAAAGAGGTCGTATCAAAGGAAGAGGAAAAGAAGTAATCACTGAAGCGACTGCTACAAGGGGAGGGGCAAAATCCTCTCCTTTTTTGCGTAAAAACGATTTCTTTGATTAAAAATACAAAAATTTGTTCAGAAGTCTAATCTTCCGATTAAACTTCCCGCTGTGTTTTTTTGGATGGAAAACGAATGAGTATTCAAATCTCGAGCGTTACCGAAAAGAGCATATGCGCTAACCATGGCGTACGTGTCGGCGATACTCTCGTGAGCATCAACGGCAACCCGATCCGGGATACGTTGGATTATGGGTTTTATGCAGCCGCACGCAAAGTGGAATTGGTTATTTCGAGAGCCGGAAGGACCTTTGCACTTTCTTTTAGCAAAGGTGAATACGAACCTCTGGGATTGGAATTCGGCACTTTTTTGGGTGACAAGCACAAGGGCTGCAGAAATAAATGCATCTTTTGTTTTATCGACCAAAACCCGAAGGGCATGCGCGAATCGCTTTATTTCAAAGACGATGACGAACGGCTTTCTTATCTGCTCGGCAATTATATCACGCTGACCAACCTGACCGATGAAGAAGCAGATAAAATCTGCCGAATGCGCCTTTCTCCGGTGAATGTCTCGGTGCACACCACCGATTCCGAACTGCGCGAGAAGATGATGAAAAATACGCACGCC
>DAOPZJ010000093.1 GCA_035353335.1 Oscillospiraceae bacterium
TGTCAATCGTGTTGTAGAACTTCGCGTAGCCGACCGGGTTGCGGACCGGCTTGGAGCCGTCGGTGTTGAATCCGACGTAGGACAGGAGCGCCGTCAGCTTCGTGTAGTAGTTGACGCCGTTGTAACCGTCTGCCCGGAAAGTTCCGACCGGAGGTGTCGCGGTGTTATAGTCCCAGTAGCTGCCGGAGCCCGGGATCCCGTTGATCATATCAACGTAGATGACCTTGTTGGCGTTGCTGTTGTACACTCTCGTGCCGTTCGCGTCGACCAGGCGGTCATTGTACAGCTTGATCTGCTCAACAAAGGTCAGACGGCTGTAGTTGAAATCGGTGATGTCGGCATCGGCCAGCGGGCTGACTTTATCATCGAAGTTCGTTCTGACCTTGATGCGCATCAGCGTGAAGGTGCCGTCCTGCAGCGGGATGACGAAGGTCTCGTCATACTGCGTGATCGGGCAGCTGTAAGCGGTAACTATGGTGCCCTTCGCGATGCTGACGACGAGGTTGGCCTTGCCGTAAGCGGTCGTGAGGTTATCCAGGGTGTTGTCATGGATGTCGATGACCATCTGCGCCATGAAATCATTGGTGTATTCGACGTAATAGTTCAGGGTGTGGCCGAAATCGCGCAGGGTCTTACCCTTGGCATCGGTTTCTTTCAGGCCCGCGATGAGGTCTGCGCCGCCGATGGTCGGAACCAGTTGAAGGTCAACATTGCCCGGTTTCGCGGCGTCGACCAGGTTCATATCAGAAGCCAGTGCTCTGATCTTGGTGTCGAAGTTCCAGTCGGACTGGGTTCCTCTGCCTGTCTTGTAAGTGATCTTCAGATAGGCGTTTTGATTTGTCGGCCATTGGATGGTTGTTCCGAACGGCTGATTGCCCGATTCATAAGGAACCTGCTCCCAATAGAGGAGTTTTCCGGCTTCAAGCTCGGAAGCGAGCAATGTCTGGCTCTGGTTGCCGACGATTCTGTAATCGCCGTGCCAGCCGCCCTCGCCGCCATGTTCACCGCCGACTGCGGTCGCGGTCTGGAGACCGGATACCGCATTCGCGGTGGCCCAGGTCAGACGCAGATTACCCTTGAGGCCGGTGAAAGTATAGGTAACTGTCGCGTCGGACGGAACCAGTGTCGAGGTGCCGATTCTCGGATCTGCCATTGTGACTGTAAAGCCATAACCGGCTGCATCATTTCTCATGGTAACGAAAGCAAGCCATGATGCATAGTTATAGGCATACGTGCCCGCAGCAGCCGTAAATGACTTTTTCAAGAGAGAAAGGTCAAGGGTTGCGGGGGATGTTGTGGTATCTTTATAAGATGCCGAAGTGATATCCCATTGATATGTGACGAGAGAGCCGGCTGTCAGCATGAAGTCGACAGCAGCTGTCGTATCCTTGGTGTTATAACCGATCAGGCCGGCAACACCGTATTCAAAACCGAACAGCTTGGTGTAAGCATGTGTGCCGTGGAACATGTCGTTCCAGAGCGCGACTTCACCGTCCATGTTGTAGACATAACCGACAGCGGTTGTAAAGGAACCCGCTGTGATCGCGTCGTCTGTATAGACAGTCGGGGTAGCGGGTGTGCTCTCTGTAAAGGTCGTCTTTGTGCACTCCTGGAAGTACACATTGAAAACGCCGTTGTCACCTGTGGTGGCTGTGATGGCGGCGGCCAGGTCGGTGTCAAACAGCTGAATCTGCGCGGGAGTGGCATCCACCTGGAAGGTGAAGAACTGCAGCAGATTGTTGGAGTCGACGCCGGTTGCCGGCATCTTCGACCAGCTCAGAACGCGGGCGGCGTTAGCCGAGGCGTTGAAGCCGATGGTGATGGTGTTGGTGCCGTACTTCGCCCATTTGGCGGAGCTGGTCGGGTTGGACCATGCACTCAGATCGATATAGATGTTCTTTTTGGTGTAAACGGAGGGCGTGAATTCCGAGCCCGAAATCACCTGTGCGGCAACTGCCGGATGATAGGTGACTGCGTTCGGATAATCAATACCGTCGAGTACGTTCAAATTTTGGGTAGTCGGGCCGCCTGTGACCCAACCTGCCGGTGCCGTGTAGACGGTGGCGGTGGTAGAGGGGGTTGTTCTGTAATCGGTCCACGTCCAGGACTCGGGTACCGGTTCGCTCCAGACGCGGGAATCGTAGGTTCCGCGCACGACTTCGACGAAGATGTCGATGCCGTTCTGGTTGCTCAGAGGAGCGGCGGATGTGATGCCGTTCCAACCCCACAGTCCGATCGAATCCGCAAAGAAGGATCCGTCAGTGGTACTGCGCGTGTTGTTCATGATCTTCGCGTAGTTCGCGGATGTGCCGAGCGTCTGACTTTCCGCATTGCCGAGCGTTCTCGCGCCGTATTTGAGTTCGGCGGAGACAGCCAGCGCGGAAGCCATGGTCACGACCATCAGCATCGCGAGGACCATTGCAGACAACTTTTTGAAGGTTCTGCTCATGATTGGTTTCCTCCTGTAAATTTTTTTGCCGCCGCTTTTTCACCGCAAAGAGCGCAGCGGCTTGACTCCATTGCAGGAAAATTATACCCACTGTGCTAATATATGTCAATACATAGATTGGAATTTTACAATATTTATCTATTGTATATTGCATCCTGTTAAGGAAAATGTGTAATTTGTTACTTTCATGATGGATTATCCGACCTTTTTCGACAAACGGGAGTTTTTCTTCTTTTTTTCGCGTGCCGCAGTGCCCCTCATGAGAGAGAAATCACAGCCGCTTAACAAACCGGCGGGCTCTCCGGATCATAAAAACCTTCGCGCCCCATGAAGGGCTGACTCCCCTTTCATGAAGAAAAAGTCCCGGACATCCGGATGACCCGCTCTTTCAATGCTTTTTTCAAACGGGTGAATCTTTTGAACCCCGGCCCTTGATTGAAATTTTTCTCCGCATCCCTCTCTGACGGGATCCGCCGGCAGGGCCTGTGATTCCGCTTTAAAAAAATTCCCGTTTCCGCCTTGACAAATAAAACAAATCTGTATATAATAAAAAAGCGTTCCGGCCTGAACACTTTATGAAAAACTTAACATGACGCGGAGTAGAGCAGCTGGCAGCTCATCGGGCTCATAACCCGAAGGTCACAGGTTCAAATCCTGTCTCCGCAACCACGAAAAAGCCCTTAACCATGCGGTTTAAGGGCTTTTTGATTTTTATTGAAAATGAATAAAAATAGCCAAATGGGGTTTATTTGGGGTTTATTTCTTTAAATTGTGCTTTTGCGGAGCTACTTTTTTTCATTATTTTAAATAAAACAATATTACATTACGAGGCTTTGTAATTTCATCCTTCACTTATCTGTTTTGCTCGAAATGGAATTACTTTCCCTTTGGGACTAAGCATATCTTCGAGCTTATCAGCGGCTTTTGCATCAGCGCTTTGAATTGCATGGGTGTAGATGTTCATTGTGGTGGATGTCTGAGCATGCCCTAGACGTCTTGATACCGTTCTGATATCAATCCCACTCGCAATCATTAGCGTAGCATTGGTATGTCTCAAACTGTGTAAGTGAATGTTCGGTAAACCAGATCGTTTAATAAAGTCTTTAAACCATCCCGATAAACTATCAGGGTGCATAGGCAAACCATTCCATGTAGTAAACAATCTATTAGTCTCATGCCATTGATTACCAAAGGAAAGACGTTGCTCATCTTGCCAAACTCTATATGTCTGCAGCTGATCAAAACAAATATTCGATAGCTTTATGGTACGCACACTTGATGAAGTTTTTGGCTCCTTTGTTATGATACCCTTGCCTGCTATGTACTGAGATGTACAATGTATGCTTACTTTGCGATTGGAAAAGTTAATATCGGACCATTCCAGACCGAGCAATTCACCACGACGCAGTCCCAGGAACAACAACAGAATTATTGCGGTTGTATATTTAATGGGTTCTTCTTCTAATAGTTCGAGCAAATGAATGGATTGAATATCGTCAAGATACTCAGCTTCTTTCCGAACCGAATGAGGGGGTCTCGTACGGTCAGCGGGATTTGAATCGATTATTTGATCATCTTTAACCGCAGCATTCAATATTGTTGATATTAAACGAAAATAATGAAGAACCGTTCTTGGCGCCAACTTCACATTTCCGCCTTTCTCTACAAAAGTGTCTTTTATTTTAATCTTCAGCGTTTTACATATGGCGATAGCAGTTTCTTTGCGAACACCTTGTCCTCTAAAAGCAGCATATATCGTCGACTCTGTAACCCCGCTCTGCTCAGCCAGTTTCACTCTTGTCATCCCATGGATTTTTGATAATTCTTTTAGATCAACAACTGCGATAAATTTCGTGTCTTCACGTTTTCCTTCTTCAAGGTTCATTATAAATTCATTGATATTGTGTGGTTGAAGTTTAACGAGAGGTATGTTACCGATGGCATCATTGATTCTAACTAACAAAGCTTTATATCGTTCCAGGGTTTTTGGTGCAAGTTGACGTTCGCCGTAATTCTTTATCCATATTTCAGCATACTCGGAAAAGCGCATATCTGAAGAATAGTATTGTCCTTTTTTTACTTGTTCTTCGAAAAGCACTTTCTGTCGTTCGAGTTCGTCAGTGATTTTCTTTTGCGTCAAATTTGGATCTAATTTCACGGTCTTTTTCCGCGTTCTTTGCTTACCATTGGGATAATATCCATCAAAAACAACAATACGATAACTTTCTCCCCGCTTTTCAACTGATGCCATTGTTTTTACCTTCCTTTTTAAATTCAATTTTACCAACATGCTTGCTTGTATGTTGTTCTTTTAACCAATCTAAATAATCTTTAATACTCATAATTCCTTTTTTTACATCCTCTTTTCGTTTTTTGGCTTCCTTTATAAATTTATCTAAATCTGTTTTAAAATTTTTACCACGACTCCTTTCATATTTTCCCCGTTTAATGTTATAAACTAATTTATAGAGCCTAGTTGCCTCATCGGTTTTTGTCTTTTCAAGATAATGCTTATAGCTCATATAATCAACACACGTTTTGGTTTTATTTTGAGGTGATATATTATTACAATACACTGCGTCCGATCTAGTGGGTATAAAATAAGTTGAGCAGTTAAGACATTTTTTTATAATACATTCGTTATTAATCATTTCATACAATAGGTAGTTGAATAATTCAGATATATAATTAAAAACGAGTTTTGACCCTATTCTATAAGTGATGGTTTTATCTGAGCTTTTCAAGTTTTCACAAGCTATATTGAAAATCTCGGATGGATCATTTGAATCATTAACGTTACCGATTTTATTAGCATCTAAAAACTTTTTTAAATCTACAGCCATTTCACTTTTAACCTCTTGCGTGGCATTAAAACATAGTTCGTGATAATTTGGTTTATATCTGTATACATGATCATATATCAAAAATTTTTGTTTGCATGACAGTCCATTTTGTTCAATAAGGACTTTTTCAATAAATAAAACCAAATTGTTATAGTCTACATTCTCTAATTCTTTTTTAAGTAATAAAACTGCAGTTTCAATTTCTTTATCGTCTTCTATGTGTGCATAGTCATCAGCTTCTATAATGTCATCAGCTTCTTTACTTTCTGGATCGTTTGAAAAGGATGCTCCCGTTAATTGTCCTACCAAAGAAATATAGTCTTTATTTAGATAATCAATAATAAAATCGTAATAATTTACTGCAACAGTATTCCTATCATCTATACTTTTACCTTGTTCTTGATTTTTATCTTTGTCGGTTTTGGCGAATTTATCTCGGC
>DAOPZJ010000094.1 GCA_035353335.1 Oscillospiraceae bacterium
CCCGAGGAAGCCACCCGCATTTCCAATCTGTTAAACGGCGCCGTCAATTCCAAGCCGCCGGAATACGGACGCTGCTCGATGCAAACCCAGTATATCCCCGAACAAAACAAACTCCGCATTTCATTATGGGGCGGCATCGAATTCACCGAAGCCGTCATCGCCTCGATTGCGCAGCTATCCCGCAAACCCGGGTAAAAGGAGTGGTCATCATGTCAACCGTCAAAGTATTTAAGTCTGAGGAGTGCAAGCATGCCATCCGAACCCGTTATAATCAAATTCTGTCTGCGTTCCCGTTCGGGCAAAGGTATATTGATACGCCGTTTGCAAAGACCTTTCTGCTCGAATCCGGCAGCCCCGAAAACCCGCCGCTAATTCTTTTACACGGTTCGTGCAGCAACAGCGCGTTTTGGTTTTCCGAGATCATTGCGCTTTCGGCGAAATATCACGTCTTTGCCGCCGATATCCCGGGCGAGGCCGGAAACAGTGAAGAAAATCGCCTTACCCTTCAATCGGACGAATACGCCGACTGGCTGAAAGCGGTCTTTGACGCGCTCTTGATCAAAAGCGCGGTCGTGATGGGCAATTCGCTCGGCAGCTGGATGGCGCTCAAATTCGCAGTCAAATACCCGGAATGCGTTTCAAAGCTGATCCTTATCGCCCCGTCGGGACTGTCAGCGCAAAATGCCGCCATCCTCGAAAAGGCAAAGCAGGCCGCTGAGAAAAACGAGGCCCTCACAATGGATTCCTCGATCTCGCAGGGCATCAAACTGCCGAAAGAGGTTTTGGAATTCATTAATTTGATTGTCTCGGGTTATTTCCCGATCGCCGAGGAACTTCCCGCCTTTTCGGACGAACAGCTCAAGCGGCTCACCATGCCGGTTTTGTTCCTCGCCGGGAAACTCGACGTCATGGTCAACGCGCCCGAAGCCGCAAAACGGCTAGGCAAACTGCTTCCCCACGCCGAAATTCACCTGCTCGAAAATACGGGCCATATGGTGATCAACTCTTTGGAATACGTGATCCCGTTTCTTGCGAAAGCATCATAAACAGCCGGTGGATCGCCAATACCGAAAAGGGGCGCTGTGCGCCCCTTTGCTGTTGCGTAATGTCGTTTCCCCCGTCTTAGTTTTTCGCTCATCCGGAGAGGGGTACGATACAGGATTATTTTTGCCGCCTTTTTATGCTCAAAAGGATGATGACCACGACCAACAGAATAATTACGGCTGCTCCGATGATAAGCAGCGCATTCTGCCGCACCGTTTCGGCAATCGTCGCTGTCACCGAACGCTCTTCCTGTGACAAAACGCCGGACGTCACGCTGTCGGAGGTTATCGCATCAACGGGTTCGCCCGGATTTTCGGAAACGGCGGAAACCGTCTGTTCGGACGATTTCGCTTTGGAACTCACTGCGGATTTTGTCGCGGAAGCCGCTGAAGCTGTGCTTGCGGCGGATGACGGAGCTTTGGAACTCGCGGCGCCCGAACTTCCCGATAAAGAAGATCCGCTGCCCGAAGATGCCGGACTGCTTGAAGCAAGCGCTGTCTTCGCGGTGACAAAGACCTTTTGGCTGCCCAAATTCGAATCGGCCTCAAAAACGGCGACAACGGCATAATAATAGAGCGTATTCGGCATCAGATTGGCGTCGTGATACGAGACCTCGTGCCCCGTTCCCGCAATCAGCTGATAATTCACACCGTCGGTGCAGCGATAAACCGCATAATAACTCTCTTTCGCGGAATTATCCTTCCAGGTCAAATCCGCGGTCGTCGAGGTGATTGCGGTATTCAGGCCGGTCGGCGCTTTCAGGCGAAAAGGCACCGGGTATTCACCCGTGACCGAAGTTGTCTCGTCGATGTCGTTAAAAGCAAACAAACGGTAGATATAATACCTGCCCTCGAGATCGGGGGAGATTTCGCTGTCGGCAAAGGTCTCGGAGTTCGCGTTCAGCGTCTTGATCAGTTTGAATGACGTGCTACCGGCCGAGTCGCGCCTATAGATTTTAAACCCGTTCTCATTGTCGGACTTGTCATTCCAGGTGATTGTGACTTTGGTCGGCTCGGTCTCCGAATCTTTTGCTGCGGTCAGATCGGTCGGCGGTTTGGGGGCCGAATCGGTGACTGCGGAGGAGATAACTTCACTTTTGCTCTCTCCGGCCGAATTTGCCGAGGCCACATAGTAAAAATAGGTTTTCCCCAAATCCACGTCCAGATCCGTATACGTGGTTGTATTTGCCGCGACGGTGCCGATTGCCGTATAGATCTTCAAAGAAGCGCCGGACGTCATTCGGTAAATCTTGAACGAGGTCTCGTTCCCGGAATTGTCTTTCCAGTCGAGTTTCACCTGCCAGTTCATCGCAAGGTTGATCCCCGCGGCTGCGGTCAGCTCCGCAGGCGCTTTGGGAAAAACGATTAACGGGGTGGATATTGCAGGAGTGAGTTTCGAAACCGCCGGAATCGTGAAATTCAAAACGGCAGCGACAACGAGCAGCAGTACAGCCGCCGATAACCATTTGATCCTTGTTCTTGTTTTCATAGAGACGCTCCTCTCAAAAACAAACCGTCAACCAATCAATTGTGTGGGACATATCGCCTGTATTATATTGAATTTTTGATCAATTGTAAAGTATATAAACCTAAAAAACCTCAAAAGCAAAATTAAAACTAATTTCTGACCCAAAAAATCAGAACTTACGCATCAATATTTGCATTTAATCCGTTGCCGCCTTCTTTTGGAAATGATATAATGACGAATAGGTGTTTTTGCCGGAAAGCAGGTTTTTATGGAAAATAAAGCAGACTGCAGGTATGAGCCCTGGTTCGCTTGGGCGGTGGAGCTTCAGGCGCTCGCTCAAAACGGGCTTGCCTACACCGAGAATAAATTCGACAAGGAGCGTTTCGAGCGCATACGGGAGATCGCCGCCGAAATGGTCGCCTGTAAAGCCGATATGCCGAAAGAGACCGTCGAAGGGCTTTTCTGCGGCGAAAAGGGTTACCAGACCCCGAAACTGGACACCCGCGCCGCGATTTTTAAAGAGAACAAAATCCTGCTCGTCAAAGAAGACGGCAGGTGGTCCTTGCCGGGCGGATGGGTCGATGTGACCGAATCCGTTTTTTCAAACACCGTCAAAGAGGCAAAAGAAGAGGCCGGTGTCGACGTCCGGCCGATTCGTGTGATCGCGTTACAAGATCGCAACAAGCATAATATCCCGCGTTATATCTACAGCATCTGCAAGGTTTTTGTGTTGTGTGAGCTGCTCGGCGGTAAATTCGAAAGCAATACCGAGACCGATGCCAGCGGCTTTTTCACCCTTGATTCCCTGCCCGAGTTATTCACAGAGAAAAACACTTATGACCAGATCAAAATGTGTTTTGAAGCCACGGCAAGCGAACACTGGGAAACAAGGTTCGATTGAAATAAAAAGCCCTCTTCAGAGGGCTTCTTTTTATATCAGACCGTAGTTTTTTCCGCGTTTTCAATACTGCACATCTGGGTGATCACCCTGTCGACGCTGAAATAGAAGCGGCCGCTCCCGACTTTATCGTAAAACCCGAGGCCCTTCATCTGATTCAACACCGTATCATGAACTCCGCAGAATACCAGATCAATGCCTTTTGAGACACATTCGTCATAATAATCCGACAGCGCGCCGGTCGCGCTGATGTCAATCGAGGGCACGCCTCTCATCGATAAAATCACGGTTTTGTAACCCTCGATCTGCCCGAGTTCGCGAATCAGCTTTTGGGCGTTCATAAAGAATAACGGCCCGGTCACATAGACCACGACGGCGTCTTTGCAGGAGTCCTCGACGTCCTGCGTATTGGTATGAAGCTTGCTGTTTTCGATTTTTGAAACGCTGACCTGCAGATTGGACTGTTTGGCCACAAATACCGCGAGCGCCGCGACGATTCCGAGCACGATCGCACCCGTCAGGTCGAACACCACCGTGGCGACCATCGTGATCAGATATTTGATGATGGGTCCGCGCAGCTTTTTGCCGAAGTATTGTTTGATGTTTTCCCATTCGTTCATGCGGAACGAGGTCACCATCAAAACACCCGCGAGCGCCGAGAGCGGCAGGTTTTTAAACACCGGTGAAAGGAAGAACACGCAGAGCAGCAGCACCGCCGAGTGGAACATCCCGGTCAGACGCGTCTGCCCGCCGGATTTGATCGCGACGCTGGTTCTCGCGATCGCCGCCGTCGCGGGCACGCCGCCGAAAAACGGCAGCACCAGATTGCCGACGCCCTGCGAGATCAGTTCGCGGTCGGGGTCGTAGTTCTCTTTTTTCATTCTGGATGCGCTCGACGCGCAGAGCAAACTCTCGATCATCGCCAGCGCTGCGATCGAAACCGCGGGCGAGATCAGAGATTTCAGCGAATCGAAATTCAGCTGCGAAAACGAAAAACGGTTTTCAAGCAAAAGCCCTCTCGGAATTTCGCCGACCGTCGGGATATCGAGTTTTAAAAGCGTGACCGCGACCGTTGCCAAAATGATGCCGACGAGCGACCCGGGCACCCGTGCGTTCCATTTTTTCGGCCAAACAATCATGAGGATAATCACGCCGAGGCCTACAAGCATGCCCGGCACATTGATGTGAAAGCCGAGCGTAAAGTAAGAGGCGATTTTTTCGGTAATGACTTCGCCGGAAGATTTAGTCCCGAACAAATTATCGATCTGCCCGAGCGCGATCACGAGCGAAATGCCCGAGGTAAAACCGGTGATGACCGGAAGCGGGATGTAGTTGACCAGCCGTCCGAGTTTGAAAATGCCGCACAGAAGCAAAATCACACCCGCCATCAGACAGGTGACGAACATCCCCTGCATCGTGTATTTCGCGACGATGGTGACCAAAATAGCCGTCATCGCGCCGGTCGGACCTGAGATCTGATACGACGCACCCGATAAAAGCGCCATGATAAAACCGCCGATGATGGCGGTCACAAGCCCCGCCGCGGCGTCCGCCCCGCTCGAGACCCCGAACGCAAGCGCGAGCGGCAGCGCGACCGCCGCAACCGTGACGCCCGCCATCAAATCCTTTAATAATCTGCCGCCGTTATAACCGGCAAATTCCTGTTTTAAATCGCCGAAATACTTCCCGAACATGGCTACCCCTCTGTCAGTCAAATTCAATTTACTCGTCAAAACAAAAATATACCGCGTTCTTCGCGCAGTAAAAAGAGTATATCATATTTCTTCATGAATTGCCAGTTTTGATATCAATGATATATGATTTTGGAATGACATACGGTTTTATTGCATGAGGAGCATCACGCAAGCCGCCACGGTACCGGAAATCGCCGCAAGCATTGTCAGCAGCCAATGTA
>DAOPZJ010000095.1 GCA_035353335.1 Oscillospiraceae bacterium
ATCTTGACCTCGTTTACAGCTTACTACTCCTCGCTGTTCTAGTCAAGACCCATTTCTAAATATTCAGGAATTATTAAAGTCCGGCGATCGGATTTAATGGCCTACGGATTTATCGTAAACACTATTTATCAGGTTATTTGACAAAGAGAAATTTAGTTCTATAATTAGTAAGCATGTGCGATGACAGCAAAAACAACTATCATCTGCACAAAAAATATCTGCGGAGTGCCTTTATGGAAAATAAAGCATGTAGAACAGAAGAATCCAATCATAATATTTTTTTGATATCTCCTTTTTTCAGTTTTTGTCTAAATATTTCCGACGAATATTTGCCTCAATTGAACGCTTTTTCTGTTGAAAATCGGATCTGCGGAAGAACGCTCGATTTTGGCAATGGTATCGAATTCGCAATTGATATTGACAGTGCGAATCGCAGAATTTATATTGACGGTTGGAAAGTTAAAGACGCTTCTATACAAATCATTGATCCGAATCAAGACGACGGATATATTCGTCAATATTATCGCCCGAATTATAACGATGCCGAATGGGACGGGTATCATACCCCCGTCATGTTCGAGGATTTCAAGTTCCCTAAGGACCGCTATAAATGGGCCAGAACTCATGTGTTTCTGCCCGAAGATATTAAAGGTCAAAAAGTCACCTTATTTCTTGGGGGATTCGGGCTTTTGGACTTCGGTTGGATGCGTGTCTTTTTAAACGGTGAGGCAATCGGAACGCGTAAAGTTGAAAAACGGTGGCATGAACCAGGATGTTTTGTTTTCGATCCGTCCACACCCGGTTACTCGCAACTGCGCTTCGGACAAGATAACATCATTGTGCTGCAGTTGACCGATTATCGATGCCGCACCCGTAAACTCGACGAATTTGACCCCTTGCAAGCAAGAGAGCTTTCCACTATCGGCAGAAACTGGCCGGGGCAGTTCGAACAATATCTCACCGCAGGAGAACCACTGCTGATGCCGAAATGGATATATCGGCATAAAAACATAATTTCGGAGGGCAGTGAAGGGCGTGTTGAGTTTATCTTGACAGACGAAGCGGAAATTTTGCAAGCGAATATCCTTTACGCATGGAACGATCAAAGTCCTACATTACATAAAACAATCACCATACAAAACCATGCTCAAAAAGACGTTCGAATCATAAATGTCCGTCTCGGGCAATATCAGACCAATGCCGAATCAACCGAGGGAGAGCAGGGGTTTCCGGTATATTCGGACGGCTGCTTTTTCATGACTGTCGCACATCCTTCGGGTTGGACGACAGGTCAGGACGGCATTATTACCCTCAAACAATATCCAGGAACGTTAATAAAACCCGGTGATACCTTTACATGCATGGAAACGGTATACGGTGTTTCCGACCTAGATCAAGCCCGCAGCGCGTTTATAAAACACATGGAGAGCCGGATGCGCCGCGTAATCAGAGGGCACAACAAACCTATTTCGATTTTAGAGTCCTTTGGGTCTTGGCCGATTGAACCGCTGCAGTTGGATTACGGTCATTATCCGAATGAAAAAGCAATTTTAAATCATCTCGAACAATATCGGCAGAGCGGTTGTAAATTTGATTATTATTGCATCGAGTTCTGGAACGACTATCACGGTGATCTGACAAGACCGGGATGTGAACGTTTTTCCAACGGATTTGATAAAATCAAAGAAAAGCTCGGTGAACTCGACACCGCATTGGGGCTTTGGATCGATACCTCGGCGGGGCGGTGGAGCATCGGCGGAAATCCGGTGATCAAGAGCTGCCGAAGCTACAACGCTGCGGCCTATGAAAGAACCGGTCAGGAGCCGATTCTGGGTGAGTGTTACTGCCGTGCGCAGGAACCGTATAAGAGCATGTTTCAAAACGCGTTTTTGCAACATGTTCGGGAAAACAAAGTACGTCTGCTTAAATTCGATGATGCTATGGCTGTCTGCCACAACCCAAACCACAATCATCTGCCGGGCGTCTACTCCACCGAGGCGATTCAGAACTCGGAAATTGAATTTTTGCAAGCGCTGGACAATGAATGTCCGGACTTGTTTATCATCCTCTATTGGGGTCATCGTTCGCCCTGGTGGCTGTTGTATGCCGACACCTTGTTTGAATCCGGCTTGTTTTTGGAGGCCTCGACACCTGCCGCTTTTCCGACTCTGTATGCCCGTGACGGTGTGATTTTAACGCTCGATCAGGCGACGGTATGGTGCGAAGATGTGCCGCAGTCGGGCAAGGACTCGTTGGGTATTTGGCTGACCGATTGGGCGTGGAACAGTTCTATCCATACAGAACGTTGGCAGGAGGCTCTGATCATGGATATATGCAGAGGGAACCTGCTGTTCCAATTATGGAGTGATGATCGGTTTTTGACCCCCGATGAGCAAAACCAGGTCTCTTTTTTGATGGAATTGTTTCAAAATAACAAGTCCTGTTTTGAAAATTCAAAGCGGATTCTCGGCAATCCGTGGAATTACGAGCCCTACGGTTATTTTTGCTGCGACGGAAAACGTGCGTATCTTTCGATGTATAACTGCAGCTGGTCGGATATCACAGTGCGTCTCGAACCGGAAAAATGGGGTTTACCGATGGGAGTAATAAGAGATTATTATAAGTGGTATCCGCACCGCGCAAAACTTGAAATGAAAGATAAAACGACGCCCGAAATTGCCATGCGTCCGTTCGAAGTGATATTTCTGGAAATCGCACCGCAAAACGAAACCGCCATATCCGATAGCATTCCGTCACTGCCAATGAAAAATCATTTTTTACGGTCGTCAGTAAAGCAAGAAATATCGATTCGACAAGAGGGGAAAACAGCGCTGCGGGTCGGCATGGAGGACTTTATCAGTCAATACGAAAATAGGCAAGTGAAAGGCCAATACAGCGATGTGCCGAAACGTATTTTAGAGACTCCGGATATCAACACATATCAAAACTATGATAAAAAGGTCTTCACGATTGAGACATTAATTTTTAAAAACCACGGGGACGGAATGATTTTTATCGCAGCACAAATGAAAAAAGACGGCCTCACATTTAAGCTCAACAATTTGGGCATGCATTTCGCTGCGGAAGCGGAGATGGACAGTAAAAAACAAGAATGCCATCCCGTAATCGGAAATCTGACCTATGCCGTGCCCTGGCAGGGCTGGCGGATTCCGATTTCCCGACTTCAATACAACAGTAAGTTAAAGCTGACAGTGACCGCTTTTGTTCCCAAGGAGACTAAGATTGATTTTATGGGTTATTTTATCCCGGCCGAACAGTGATTTATAATTCTATACCGATGCGCTTGAGCGTTTCCAACTCTGCGGGAAGAGTAGCCGGAACGGCATCAATACCGGTGGTGTACATCATATCGCCGGGTATCAGCTTCATCAATTTTTGAATGTTTTCCGGTTCGTACAAAATAAAGGTTTTCTTTCCGGCTTGGGCGATACGTTGTTGAACCCCGGACCAGTCCTTTTCTTTGTTCGGACCGTCGCCCGCAACCCACTGTATGCCCATGAGTTCATCGATTTTCAACACTGATTCCAAGTGATTGAGTTCGCCGACGCCATCGAGGTGGTAATAAGGGTGGCTCAGTCTTGCAGCCGAGGTTTTTAATTCCGGACCGACAAACGTGTTAAACATCACATTGCTGATCATATAGCAAAAATCCGATTGCAAAATATAGGTCGGCTTTGTGTCATAAACACCGCACCAGGACGAAAAGCCCTTTGCTTCATTTTTGATTATATCGTTGATCTCGTCGAAATACCGGAACCAAAGAGTTTGAATTTCCTCAACGCACCGCAGCACCTCATCGGGATAATCGTAGAGATCCAGCAGAAGTCCTTCCGGCGTGCGGAACGAAGACAGAATATCAAGGACGCCACCGAGGTCCGTCATGGCCATTACGACATTGCCGCGCCATTTTTCCATGCCTTCGATATAGATGTCCTTGACTCTACGCAGCCAGATATTGTCAGGGTCATATTCAAAATGCAGTTCTTTAATCGGCAGTTGTTTTACCGGAGTAAACCATGTCGTCTCCTTGCGCGCATGAAGCTCGCAGCCCAAAAACGCTGCCGCGACACCCGCTCCGAATGCATGAGTCGCGATATAAGGATAAGCGTCACCCACAAATTCAATCAGAGACAGCTCATAATCCAATCGGTCGACCAACTGTTTCGGTGTCACATTGAGGTCGCCTGCAGACAAGAATTCCAGAAGCGGAAAGGGTGATTCTATCCGGTCGGAGGTCTCTTTATGCACTTTTATCGGAATAATCGGCCTTCCGAGTTTATTTTTATGCCATAACTCATAATTTTTACGGAGCTTTTCCCAGTTGAAGTCGTTAAATCTCGCCATTTTATCATTTCCTCCAAAAATCGGTTTAAATTATAAATTCTCAATTCCAATGCGTTTTAACGCTTCGAGTTTGGCTGGCAGATCGGTTTGGTTCACCGTGTACCCGGTATTGAAAATCATATCGCCTGTCACTAAATCGATAAGCTGTTTCAGCAGCTTCGGCTCGCACCAGATATACATCTTTTTTCCGGCTGATGTAATACGTTTATGGATTTCGGACCAGTCCTTATCCTTATACGGTCCGTCTCCGGGTCCCCATTGTACACCTGCAAACGCATCGATTTTTAAAATCGAATCCAGATGTTTCAACTCCCCGATACCATCTAAATGATAAAACGGCCGGTGCAGGCGTTCAGCCGATGATTTCAATTCCGGTCCGACGAATTCGTTAAACATTTCATTGCTGATCATATAGCAAAAATCTGATTGCAATATGTAAGTAGGTTCGGGGTCATAGATATTGCACCAGGACGTATAACCCTGCGCTTCGCTCTTCATGATATCGATAATTTCGTTTAAATAACGAAACCACATAGTTTGAATTTCCCGGACACAGCGCAGCACTTCGTCGGGATTGTCATAAAGATCAAATAAAAGTCCCTCGGTTGTACGGAATGACGCCAGAATATCGAGCACCCCGCCGAGGTCGGTCATTCCCATCACGACGTTGCCGTGCCATTTTTCCATGCCTTCGATATAGACGTCTTTAACCCGTCTCAGCCATATATTATCAGGATCATATTCAAAATGCAGCTCTTGAATCG
>DAOPZJ010000096.1 GCA_035353335.1 Oscillospiraceae bacterium
TATCACATCCTTTTAAAATTGTTCAGAGACAACCCTCTGTTCTAGTCAAGACCCTAAGATTATATAAAGATTACTCGTCTGAAAACCGATAACCGACACCGACTTCGGTTGTGATGTATCTCGGCTTCGAAGGGTCGTGTTCCAATTTTCGACGGATATTCGCCATGAAAACCCGAAGAGATTGATAGTCGTCGGTGGTCGGATAACCCCAGACCTCCTGTTGGATGACGCGGTGTGTCATGACTTTGCCGCGATTCGTGATTAACAAGACCAGCATTTTGTATTCAATCGGGGTCAAATGGATCTCCTCGCCGCGGATAAAAACGCGCCGCTTTTCTAAATCCACATGCAGATCAACAAGCGTAAATTCCTCCGTTTTCGCTTCAACAGGTTTATAATGCCTGATTGCGACGCGTATCCGTGCTGTCAGCTCTTCGATGGAAAACGGCTTCGTAATATAGTCATCCGCGCCCATATCCAAAGCAGCTACCTTTTCACGCTCCTTCCCTCTCGCTGAGATGATGATAACCGGAATCACGCTCTCCATGCGTATCTGTTTTAAAATCTCGGTGCCGTCGATATCGGGAAGACCGAGATCGAGCAGAATGGTATCCGGATTGTTTGCCTTCCAAAGCGAAAGACCTGTGAAGCCGTTTTCCGCAACCACCGGCTTATACCCTTTCGCTTTCAAAGAGAGTCTGATAAAATTTTGAATGCTTTTATCATCCTCAATAATTAAAATTGTTAAATCGTTCATTTTACTTTCACCTCAGGAAGATAAAATTTAAAAGATGCTCCGCCGATGGAATTGTTTTCTGCAGTAATCTTTCCGCCGTGTGCTTCAACGATTGATTTGCAAATATTGAGTCCCAGCCCTATTCCGAGTTTTTTATCGGAGTTGTTATCGTCCACCGTATAATAACTATTGAACAGTTTATCAATTTTGTCTTCCCGGATTCCTCCTCCGTTGTCCGCGATTTCAAAAACCGCATTTTCCGATTCTCTGTATACCTTGACCCATACCGAGGAGTCATCTCTTGTATGTTTGAACGAATTGTCAATGAGGTTGATTAGCACTTGGATAATCAATCGCCCGTCCATCGGTACAAGAAGCATTTCATCCGCTTTTTCAACGATCAGTTTATGGTCTTTTTTTTGCTTGATAATTTTTGAGACCGCTTCGCCGATAATATCATCCACGACTTCGCAGTTCTTTTTAATGACCAAACGACCGTCCTGAATTCGCGTCATATTTAAAAGGTTTTCAACCATGCCTGAAAGCCAGAAGGCGTCGGATGAGATATCGTTCAAAACAGATTTCATCGTTTCAGGATTAATCTCATTGAAATTCGAAAGCAACAAATCGGCACCACCTGCGATTCCGGTGAGAGGGGTCCTCAGATCGTGGGAGATACTCCGAAGCAAACTGCTTCTGAGTTTTTCTTTTTCGGCTTGCAAGCGGTTTTCTTCTTCGAGTGATGCCATCATCTCGCGGTCGAGCGCAAGTGTGATCTGAGAAATGACGGTTTTGACTAAACTGCATTCTTCCGCAGTCAGTTTCCCCTCAATTTTTATCACACCGTGTGCGGCGTTTTTTGAACAAAGCGGGAAGCAGGAATAAATGCTTTCGTTGTAATCGGCCATTCCTGTACCGCAGTTAACGGAATGGTAATAACAGAATAAGGCAACCTGATCGGTTTCGGGAGGAGAACCGCATATGATTTCAACCTCGTGTTTTGTCAAGTCGGTAAGACACTTTTTACCATATTGTGTGATCTGTTCCGCACCGGATAAATCCAGAAATCCGCCGCCGATTTTATAGAGCTTTGAGGTGAGTTCCTCGTTTCGCTTTGCGGTCGACATCTCTTTTTGGAGTCGGGAAGTCAATGTATTTGCAATGACCGCAAAAACGAGAAACAGGGCAAACGAGACATAGTAATTCGCGTCACTGACCAGGAAGGTAAATCGCGGTTCGGTGAAAAAAAATTAAAAGCGAATACAAAAAGAACGCTGACGGCAAAGCCGTACCAAAATCTTTTTGTCTCGACGATTGTGACGATGACGGCAAGAAGGCCGATCAGAAAAATATTTTCGGCGTGCAGACCGAGTTCATAAAGAACAAAAGCCGCAAGTATTGCGAATATAAAAATGAAAAATGTTTTTAACAAGGCCGAGAGCCGAAATAATTTTTTCATCTGATTTATTTGCCTTTCCTAATATTTTCCGATTCGTATAAATAAAGCAGAGATTATAATGTTTATTTTAAAATTATATCATTTAAAGACATTTTTTTAATGTATTTTGCGAAACTTTAATAAAATCATAATACTTAACTTCCATATGATGCGTTTTATTCGCAATCAAACGGAACCGAATAGATATTTTTGTATATATAAAATCACTCCCGCCGAATACGAGAGTGAAATGCAAAAGATATTTTGAGTCAATGATTAAATTATGTGACATCCTCTGTCCGCTTGCCGCAGTTTTTCAGGCACTCAATGACTTTGGCCTCGTTTTCGAAAAGTGTGCAGCCGCCGTCGTGCACTCCGCCAGAAAGACCGCTTTCCTGTAATGCGCGGAAAAACGGGGAAGAAAGCGCTTGTTTGAGTGTACACTTTTTTAAATCGGTATCGGAGTACGGGGAAAACGGGCAGGCCTGTGCCGCGCCGCCCGGACCAATATGGAAAAACCCCCTGCCCGCTGCAAGGCAGCCGCCTATGTATTGTTCATCACCGGGGAAAGACAGAAACATCATCTTGGGGTATTTTTCACGCAGTATGTTCAGTTTTTCATCGATGTATTTGCGGTCTTTTTCGGTCGGAGCGAGCTCGGTTTGGCCGTCCGCAGGGACATATTCAATATAAAAGATCAACCGACTGCCGAGGTCGTTTAAATTTCCGAGGAAATCGTCCGAAGTGATCTCCTCAAGGTTTTGGGTGGTAACGGTCATCGATGCACCAAAAATAACTTTCTTTTTACTTAATGTTTTAATAGCAGTGATGATTTTGTCGTATGTACCCGTGCCGCGCCGTTCGTCGGTCTGTTCTTTTTCACCTTCGACGCTGAATATCGGGATCAGATTACGAGACCGGTCGAAAAGATTGACACATTCATCGTCAATCACAGTTCCGTTGGTGAAGATCGGAAAGATGATCTCGGGCTTTTTGGCGGCTTCGGTCATCACGTCTTTACGCAGCAGCGGTTCGCCGCCCGCAAGCAGACAAAATGTGATGCCGAAGTCTGAGGCCTGATTGAAAAGATCGGCCCATTTTTCGGCGGGCAGTAAGTTTTTCGCTGATTTATCGCCGCAGATACCGTTGGCGCGGGCATAACACCCCTTGCAAAACAAATTGCATGAATTGGTAATGCTGGCGATTAAAAACGCGGGGACATGCAGGCCTTCAGATTCGTATGCTTCCCGCCTTTTGGCGTTTCTATCGGCGCTTGAGATAAACTTCAACAAAAACGCGGATTCTTTGGGATTGCTGAGCGTGGATTTGAGCACGCCCGAGACGAGGTCTTTAATGCCGTTATTCAAATAGGAAGTGAGTTGAGCGTTATTCATAAGTGCTCCCTTTAAAAGATTTACATTGAAATTATATTCTGTTTTACTGCAAAAGACAATAAACCGAATGTTTATTTTATGTAAAATGAGTTCTGCATGCTGTTTTTACAGAATAAACGAGCAGAAAATAAGTAAAATTGCCAAGAAACCGAAGTTGTATGCCGAGAACTCAGCGAAATAGCGCTCTTGTTTTTCGGGATAGAGGCTTGCGTATTCGCGTAAAGTGATTAAACTTGCCAGCGAAGCGATAATGGTTCCCACACCCCCAACGTTGACGCCGACGAGCAAGCCGGCATAGTCGGTGGTGAAATTGGATAATAAAATTGCGGCGGGTACATTGCTGATTACCTGACTCGAGAGTGCGGCACAGATCAGGGTGTTTTTTCCCAACAATGACGAAAAGAAGACTTTTACGGTTTCGATGCGCGACAAATTACCTGAAAAAACAAAGATTGCGGCGAAGGTCATAAGCAACGGATAATCGACGGCGGCAAGCGCCTTTCGATCCAGAAAAAACAACGCTGCTATGACGACCGGAAGTCCTATATAATACGGCACAGCCCGAAATACCAACGCCACCGAAAATGCGAATAAAATTCCGTAGATAACGGCTTTTTTGCGATCCGTCTTTTCCGGTTCTCCGCCGATTGAAATTGGATCGGGTTTAATAAAGACACAGCATATCGTAATTAACACCAAGGACAGCAAAAACGGCGGGAGCATGATAGAAAAAAATTTGCCGTTCGGAATGGCGTATTTGGAATATAAAAAGAGATTCTGCGGGCTTCCGAATGGCGTAATCATCCCGCCGAGATTGGCGGCCATGTTCTGCATGATAAACGTAAAAGCCGTATACTTTTCTTTGCCGGTGCGTTTCAGAGTTGTGTAGGCGAGCGGCAAAAACGTCAGTAAAGCCGTGTCGTTGGTGATGAGCATCGAACCGAAGAAGGTGATATAGACGAGCACAAGTACCGTTATGCGGATGTTTTTACAATTCTTGACGATCTGTGCGGCAAGAAGTTCGAAAAACGCGATATTTTTAAAAGCACAGACCACTGCTAGAACACAGAAAAGACATGTCAGCGTTTTGAAATCGAAATAGTCGAGATAGGCACTGTCGGGTTTGACAAAAAAAGCCGAAATTAGCGCCGCTAAAACGGCGATCAGCATCATGACGTTCTTTTTTATGAATTTTATAATCCCAAGAGGATTCTTTTTTCGGGCTCGTGTTATGTCCATCTTTATCGATTCTCCGCGTGTACAGATTAGCGTAAAAAACAGCAGACAAATTATAAAATCCGCCTGCTGCATTTTAACATTTATAAATTCAAAGTCAAT
>DAOPZJ010000097.1 GCA_035353335.1 Oscillospiraceae bacterium
CCAACGAACTAGGCAGTCCGTTTCAGCCGAAAACAGGCACGCCGGACTCTGTAGCGGGCGCTTTTGCGCTTTACAACGATATCCGCGATTCTTTAAAGCAGGATGACGAACTGGTCAAGATGTTCCGCTCGTCTCTCACCGGTGACTGTTGGCCGGATACCAACCTAATCACGCTGACAGTCGATTTTTGCTTTTACATTTTCAAAGAATACAATAAAACATCCGAGGTATGGGAGCCGGTGGATTATACCCCCGGCCTAACCGTGGAACAATGGGCTGAATTGCTGAAAGATCCCTCTGTTTTCAATCAAAGAAGTTTGGAAATTATGAAGCGTTTCAAAGCGTACGGCGGCGCAGCGACCTGCACACAACTTTCGGTGAAATACGGTGAAGAACCCGGGTTTTATAATATCAACTCTACCGCTCTGGCGCAGCATGTCATTGATAAAACAAATTGTAACAGACCGGATGGAACCGCGGAGGGCATGAAATTATGGCCCGTTTTATATGTCGGCCGCCGGGCTGGGAAAGAAGACGCCGGAAACTATGTCTGGAAGCTGCGTGATGAACTTGCAAAGGCGCTGGATCAAGCGGATCTTACAAATATTAACCTCTATGCTTCGCCAACTCCTGGCGATCAGGAACGAGGCTATTGGTGGCTGAATGCCAATCCGAAAATCTGGAGTTTCGCGGACACCGCAGTAGGAAAAGAACAAAACTATACACACCTGAACGAAAACGGAAACAAGCGCCGCGTTTACCAGAACTTTCTGAACGCCAAAGTCGGTGATCTTGTGATCGGATATGAATCCAACCCCGTAAAACAAATCGTGGCGCTGGCAAAAGTCACGAAAAATGACGGAAAAGCGGTTTATTTTGAAAAAACTGAAGCGCTTACCAACCCGATTGACTATTCAACGCTTCACGATTGCCCTGAACTGCAGCAGATGGAGTATTTTGCACAGCCGAAGGGCAGCTTATTCAAACTCACGAAGGGCGAATATGAATTTATTATGGATCTAATCCGCGAAGAGAATCTCAGCCCTTCCGCATCCAAACCCGAATATGAGAAATATGACAAAACGGCATTTTTAAACGAGGTCTATATGACCTCAGAGCGTTATGACAGCTTGGTCTCTCTGCTCGAACACAAACTGAACGTGATCTTGCAGGGCGCGCCCGGCGTGGGAAAAACCTATGCCGCAAAGCGTCTGGCGTATTCCATGATGGGCGAAAAGGATAAAGACCGCGTTAAGACCATCCAGTTCCACCAAAATTACTCTTATGAGGACTTCATTGCGGGCTACAAACCGAAGGGAACGGGTTTTGAGCTTCAAAAAGGGGTTTTTTATCAATTCTGCGAAACAGCCGCCAATTCGCCGAAGAAGAAATTTTTCTTTATCATTGACGAGATCAACCGCGGCAATATGAGCAAAATCTTCGGCGAGCTGCTGATGCTGATCGAGCGTGATTATCGGGGCAAAAAACTCACTTTACCCTGTGAAGGTTTACCTTTCTCGGTGCCCGAAAATCTTTATATCATCGGCATGATGAATACGGCGGATCGAAGCCTTGCCATGATCGATTTCGCCCTGCGCCGCCGTTTCGGCTTTTCCGAAATCGAGCCCGCGTTCGACTCCGTCGGGTTTGAAGCATATCAAAAGCAATTTGAAAACAAAACCTTCGACGCGCTCATCAAACAAATCCAAGAACTTAACGTTGCGATCGTAAATGACGACGCGTTGGGGAAAGGGTTCCGCATCGGACACAGCTACTTCTGCGAGCGAAAACCGGAAGAAAAAACCGGTATTGAAGGTTGGCTGAGTGAAATCGTCGAATATGACATTCTGCCCATGCTCAGGGAATATTGGTTCGACGAGCCGGCAAAAGTTGAGGAATGGGAAAAGAGCCTGCGTGGTATTTTCAAATGACTGACGACAAAGGAATCTTCATTCAAAATATCTATTGCATGCTGGCCTACGCCTATCAGGTGCTGCGGCAGACGAATTATGAGAAAATTAAGGGAGAAGAATTCGAAAACATCTACGACCTTTTCTCGGCGATTTTGTCAAAAGGCGTTGCTCAGTTGCTGAAGCAGGGGCTTTACCGAACCTATCAGTCAAAGTCGGAAAGTCTGCCCGTAATGCGCGGAAAGGTGAATATCCCGGGAACCATCCGCAACAAACTGCGGCACCGGATGGAACTTTTTTGTGAATACGATGAACTGTCGGAAGACAACGACTTCAACCGGGTCATCAAAACCGCCCTGCTGGGGCTCGTCCGCCTGCATTCGGTCTCAAAAGAAAACAAAACGGCACTCCGCAAAATTTTGCCCTATTTTTCTTCTGTCGCCGTGATTGATCCTGCCCTCATCAAATGGAACACCCTTTACTGTCACCGAAATAACCAAAATTACAGAATGCTCATCGACATTTGTCGTTTTGTTCTGGACGGCCTGCTTCTTTCAACCGATCCCGGCGCGCATAAAATGGCGCAGTTTTCGGACGAGCATATGGAACGCCTGTATGAGCGCTTTATCCTGGAGTATTATCGACATCATTATAATTATCTGCACCCAAGGGCAGCGCAGGTTCAGTGGAACCTGGATGAAGGCCGGTTAGAATCACTACCGATTATGCAGACCGATATCACTCTTGAACATGAGCCAAAAACTCTGATTATCGATGCGAAATATTACAGCCATACGATGCAGACGCAGTTCAATAAACAGACCTTCCATTCCGGAAATTTATACCAGATTTTCACCTATGTGAAAAACCAAGATAAGAATAAAACCGGAAACGTCAGCGGCATGCTGCTGTATGCCAAAACGCAGGAGTCGGTCACTTTGGACTGCAATTTTATTTTAAGCGGCAACAAATTTACCGTAAAAACATTGGATTTAAATCAACCGTTTTCGGAGATCAAATCCCAACTAGATATGATTATAACAGACACTTTCGGTTATGTTTCGAAAATCATAAAATAGTAATCGTTGTACCTTCACTGCCTCTAACGCGTAAACCCCCCGTTCCCCTTCTCCGACCTTCTTAATTCTTAATTCTGAATTTTGAATTCCCCGTCCCCTCCCCGCCCCTTACTTCTTCACTATTCACTATTCACTTTTCACTCTTCACTAATTCATCTACCGACTTGCAGCGGTGGAAGGATTCATCCCTCCCCCGTCATTGCGAGGGGATGCGCCCCGCGGCAATCCAGTCCCTGTCCCCGCCGCGCGGATTTCGCATGGATTTTCCCCGCCCCTGTCGCACAGATTAACGCGCGGTACCTTACTTCTTCACTCTTCACTCTTCACTCTTCACTAATTCGTCTACCGCCTTGCAGCGGTGGGGGGATTCATCCCGCTCCCGTCTCCATCGCGTGGTTTTCACGCCGGATTATCCCCGCCTTTCTTAATTCTTAATTCCGAATTCCGAATTCGTTCGCTCCCGCCGCGCGTGACGTGCCGAAGCCCCTCGCAATGACGAAACATCCGAATCGCAGTACGAATTTCGCACAAATATTTCCCTTGTAATTCCTTGAAACATGGGTTATAATGACAACGGTTTTTTTCGTATCATTGTCATCATATCTTTTTCAAACCGAAAGGAGCTTTTTATGAAAACCGTAAAACGCGCATTTTTACTGATTCTCATCCTTGCGCTCACCGTGTTTTCCTCCGGCTGTTTCAACTTCAAAATGAATTTCAGCACCGCGGCGATCGAAGAGGCCATCATGACCGAAACCGTCGACGCGGACGGCGTCCCGGGCGCGGCGGTGACGTCCTTCCCGGCGGACGCGGCCATGCTCTATACCTCCGCGAAGCTCACGGGCGCGCCGGACAACACCCGGATCCGGGTGGTCTGGACCTACGTCACGGGCAGCCAGACGGTGGACGAGGTGACCATCGACAGCGGAACCATCGCCGACCGCTGGATCTATTCGAGTCTAAAACCCGAGGTTCAGCTGCCGGAAGGCGATTATAAGGTCGATTATTATATCGGCGATCATGAACAGCCCGACGCGACGGTGACGTTCACCGTGGTCGCGCCGGCCGTGACCGACGTCGCCTCGCTCGTCAAAGACGCGCATATGACTTCCTTCATCGATGAAAACGGCCTTCCCGTGGATACGATAACCTCCGTGCCGACTTCGGGCGTCTGGTACGTGTACGCGGCCCTGACCAAGGCGATGCCGGATTCGGTCATTACGATCTATTGGTTTGACCTGAACGACGAAGTGGTCAGCACAACGGAACTGCCGGCTTCTTCGAACCTGAATATTTCCGCGGCATATGAGCTGCCCGCCGCCGTCGCCGCGGGCGAATATCACGTCGCCATCTATGTCGGCACCGCCGACAAACCCTCCGTCCTCGTCACCTTCACCGCCGCATAACTTTTTCGCCTCCCCGCGTTTCGTTTTCGCCATTGAGAGGGGCTTTATGCCCCTCGGCAATCCAGTCCCCGTCCCCGTCCCCACCGCGTGGATTTCGCATGGATTATCCCTGTCGCACAGATTATCTCCTTCTCCGACCTTCTGAATTCTTAATTCTGAATTCCCCCGCCCCCGCCGCGCGGTACCTTACATATTCACTCTTCACTCTTCACTCTTCACTAATTCGTCTCGCCTTTGCAGTAGGGAGTCGGTCATCGAACGCGGTTCGAGACCGATCCGAGCAAGCGGCATATCCGAGAGTTATGCCGCTTGCGAAAGAGTGAAAATGAAAATCGACATATCGATATTTACGAATAGGACTCGGCAAAAGAAATCAGCTTTTTGCGAACGCAATTCGGTCCGAATTACGTTCGCTCGGAAGGGTCAAGACCCTTCCCTACAGAATAAAATTCCTGAATTCTGAATTCTGTGTGGCCTGTGCTTTTTCTTGCGTTTTTTCCGGTTTTG
>DAOPZJ010000098.1 GCA_035353335.1 Oscillospiraceae bacterium
CCCGTAATCCAAGGGAAAAACTTAAAATATTTTAATAGCCGACGCAGCGTATGACGGCGTTTTTTCTTTTCGTATTCGCTCATGCGGCCTTTTGGAAGATGCTCGTTTGCAACGGGTTTCATCGAATCTCACCCCCCTGCTCGCGGGATTTAATTAAATCGATTAAATCGTTATATGCGTCGTTTGTTTTTAAAAGCTGTTCGTGACTGCCGATGCCCGCAATGCTTCCGTCTTTATTGAGAAGCAAGATGTTATCGGCTGCCATTGCCGCGCTGATGCGGTGGGTGATGAACACGGTGATTCGTTCTGAGCGCGAGTCGGTCAAATTTTTTAATATCGCCTGCTCGGTGGCCGCATCAACCGCCGAGAGGCAGTCGTCGAGCAGCAATAATTTCGGATTGCGAACAAGCGCCCGCGCAATCGAGATACGCTGTTTTTGTCCGCCCGAGAGCGTCATGCCGCGCTCGCCGACGACGGTGTCATAACCGTCGGGCTGCGCCGTAATGTTGTCATCTACGCAGGCGAGTTTTGCCGTTTCGTGCACTTGTTCGTCAGTGACTTTTTCATCGAAGAAAGCGATATTTTCGGCGATGGTATCCGAAAATAAAAAGCTGTCCTGCGGCACAAACGCGGCATGCTTTCGCACGGTTAAAATCGGAATTTGATTCACGTCAACACCGTCGAGGAAAACCTTACCGTCGGGAAGCGGCCAAAGGCGTAAAATCAAATTTGCCAGTGTGGTTTTGCCGCTTCCGGTCACGCCCATTACCGCAAGAAGTTGGCCCTGCCTAACCCGGAAACTGATATTTTTTAAAACCGGCGCATCGGTATTTGGATAAGAAAACGTCAGATCTCGCACTTCGAGTTCTTTGGTGTCCAAATCAGTGATCGCGGGGTCTGCGGCAGAATCGTTGACACTGGGCTTTTCATCGAACAACTGGTCAAGCCGCCCCATCGAGACACGGCCGCGCTGCCAGATGGTCATGATCCGGCTGATCATGTTCATCGGCTCGACAACCAACGCAAGATAACCGTTAAACGCCACATACTGCCCCAATGTCATTACACCGTCGATGACCATCTTACCGCCGATCATCAAAAACACCGAGAATACGATACCGAATACCAATGTCGTCGAAGGACCGATCAACGCCGAGATGCGCACCATCGACATTTCGCTTGCCCATTTGCGTTTTGAAAGACGCGAAAAGGTCTCGGATTCGCTTTTTTCCTGGGCATAAGCCTTGACTACGCGGATGCCTGTGATGTTTTCTTGGGTTTTTGCATTCAAATCGGAGACCGCCTCCTGCGCACGCTTGAAGCGCTTGCGGATGGTAAAACGCAGTTTGGTCAACCCGAAGGCCAAAATCGGGAGCGGCGCGATTGCCGCAAGTGTCAGCTTCCAGTCCACCACATCGACCATGTATGTGATCGAAACGACCGTGGTGACTGCGGTGTTGATCACCCCGACAAGACCCATGCCGAACATCATGCGCACGGCGTTGATGTCCGAGATCGAACGGGTAATGATGTCGCCGGTGTTATATCTGACAAAAAAATCACCCGATTGGCTCTGGAGATGAGAAAACAGCCCCGTGCGCAAATCGAGTTCGATTTTTCGTGTGGTTCCGATGATCAGAAAACGCCAGATAAAACGCGCCGCAAAAGCACCTGATGCAGTTGCAATCATCAAAACTGCCGCTGTTTTTATCGCGTTAAAATCGTTTTTTCCGTCGGAGAGAGCATTGACGGCATCCCCTAAAAGACCGGGGATCTGCGCGCTCAGAAAAGAGGTTCCGCCCGCCAAGATGATGCCGAATAAATAGGACATCCAATTCTTTTGGAAAACGTTTTTGATGATTGATTTACTGTTCACTTACCAATTGTTCCTTGCAAATTCCGCGAACGAATAGAGTTCGTCGATTGCAAGTTTCCTCCCGCCGTTAAGCACTGCGCTTCCGGTAAATTTCCCGAACATCTGATGGCATTCATTATCGATCCAAAGCAGCTTTGTTTTAGTAGTGCGGTCATAGGAAGGCGTTATAGTCAGATCAACCCTGCCCTCCCGATCGCGCAGCCGCCAGGGCATCATATAGTTTTCTTGGCGTTCAAAAGTCACCGGGCCGATTTTATGTGCCTTGCCCTCATAAAACAGTATGTTTTCGGTCGCGGCGGAGGTGTTTCCGAAACCGCATCCGAGATTGAAACCGAAGATCTCCCCGTCGATGATACCGGTACCGTTGCTCCAATACCATTCGTTTGAAAAAGGCCATACGCCTCTGCCCCAATCGAGCAGTCCGAATGCGCGGTCCTTGAATTCATATTTTTTATCGCCATATGTAAAACCGCCCTCTGCGGTCATACAGTTAATCTTGTGATTATAATAAAACTCCGTCGGTTTTTCCGCAAAAGGAATGCTGATGACAAGTGAATTGGGATTTTTTCGTGTGAGTTTGATATCGGCGGTCACATCGTCCCAGACACAATGCAGTGTGCGCACCTCATTCTTCGTCTCGAAAGTCATGATCCGGCTGTCTTTCCCCCATGATAGAACACTGTTCTTCTCGGCGTCGGAAGGCATATTCAGAGAACCGAACGGCAGAGGAAGCAGCATCCCGCGCTCAAACAGCTTTTCGCCCTTTGCGAAATCGAATGCCATAATCAACACTTGACCGGCATACGAGGCATGTCCGATGGTGAATTGCAAGCAGATTCGATCGTCTGTAATCTGGTAAAAATCCCATTCTTTGATCCGCCAAGGTGGGGCTTTGATTGCCCTGCGGTCATAATGCAGCATACTCTTCGTACTGTAACCGGGAATAGGTCTTCCCCTCTCGTCCAAAACAGGGCCTGCTTCGGTCAAAAGTTTTTCCATTCCGTACCTCCCGTATGTCATGCTACAGTAAAAATTATAGGTTCTTTTCCCATTGATGTCAAGCCGATTTCGGGTTGAAATTTCAGGAATTCCATTATATAATGAAAACAATTCACAACGCCGCGGGCGTTCGTTCGCCGGCGGGAACGGAGACCTGTTTTGTCCTGTAAATCTTTTGTAAAACGCTTGTTCGATCCCCGATGCATGGTCAAACCCGAACTCGTAGAGGGCGAGTTGCCGGACGCAAAAACCGCCTACCCGACATTCATTAAACTCGCAATGCCCGCCGTGGTCGAACTGATGTTGATTTCGATGATCTCAGTCGCCGATACTGCGATGGTCAGTTCCCGGGGAGAAGCGGCCATCACTGCCGTCGGACTCACCGGACAACCCACGATGATCTTACTGGCTCTGTTTTTTGCCCTTAATGTGGGTGTCACGGCCGTCATTGCGCGGCGAAAAGGCGAACAGCGTCAGGAAGACGCGAATACCGTACTTAGAATGGCTCTTATGCTCGCGATGGTTTTGGGCGTGATCATGACTGTCGTTTCAATATTCTTCGGACGCTGGTTTATGATGCTTTCCGGTGCGAAAGAAGATACCATCGCCGACAGCACAATCTATTTTCAAATCGTCAACGCTGTTTTGATGTTTCGGGCAATGACGCTCGCAATCACATCCGCCCAGCGCGGCGTAGGGAACACAAAAATCTCAATGCGTATTAACATCACCGCCAACGCAGTCAATATCGTTTTTAATTATCTGCTCATCAACGGTCATCTCGGTTTTCCGGAGCTCGGCGTCGCGGGTGCGGCGATTGCGACTTCTATCGGAAATATGGTTGGTTTCGGACTTGCCGTCGCCTCACTGCTGCAAAAAGATGGTTATCTCCGCTTGAAACCGCACCAGAGTTGGAAAATTAACAAAGAAGCGCTTTCCGCAATAAGAAAAGTCAGCGGAAACGCCGTTCTGGAACAGATGGTGCTTCGGTTCGGATTTTTCACCTTCGCCCGTGTCGTCGCGGAACTCGGAACGATGGTTTTTGCCACCCATCAGATCGGTATGCAGGCACTCAACCTCTCTTTTACTTTTGCCGACGGTTTAGGTGTCGGAGCCACAACGCTGGTCGGTCAATATCTCGGCGCAAAGCGTCCGGACATTTCGGCAGTTTACGGACGTGTAGCCCAACGCATCGCGATGGCGGGCTCTCTGTTGATTTTAATTCTGTTCGCTTCCTGCGGGAAGTTTTGGATAACGCTTTTTTCGGACGAGCCCGACGTCATTGCTTTGGGTACCCTGATTATGATCATCGCCGGTATCGCTGTACCTCTACAAACCTCAACCGTTGTTTCAGCGGGTAGCCTGCGTGGTGCGGGGGACACTAAATTTGTCGCTTATACGATGTTAATTTCCGTAGGAATCATCCGCCCGCTGCTCGGGTATGTCTTTGCCCTTGTGCTTGGATGGGGTCTGATCGGTGCCTGGATGTCTCTGTTGATTGATTTAAGCATCCGCCTGACGCTGACTTACCGACGATTTTCAAGCGGAAAGTGGTCTAAAATAATCGTATAATTAAATTTATACATATCAAAAACGCGGGAGGATTTATTATGTTTTTTCGCATCGGCGTACGCGCGCATGACTATGGCCGCAAAACACCTCACAATCTTGCACATACGCTTAAAACGGCCGGATTTTGCAGTACGCAATTAGCGATTTCCAAGGCCATTATCGGAATGGAGCAGGATATCGGACACCTGACACCGGGATTGTGCTTTGAAATCGGAAAGAGCTTCGCCGACGCCGGAATTCATCTCGCTGTGCTCGGCTGCTATATTGAGCCGGTACATCCCGACGAGGAGACCCGCCGCCTGCATTTGCGCCGATTTAAGGAGCATCTGCTGTATGCTCGCATGATGGGCGGGCTGGTCGTCGGCACGGAGACGACGTTATACAGAGCCGAAGAGAGCGGACGTGAAAAGGCAT
>DAOPZJ010000099.1 GCA_035353335.1 Oscillospiraceae bacterium
AAATAAAAGAACACCCGCTTTGATACGATTGTATCAAAATAGGCGTTCAATTATGAAGGAAGAGACCAATATTAATACCAAAATGCACATAGTCCCTACCTTTAATTAAATAATATAGGGAATAATTAAATTATGCACATAGCAGAAATTCTAGCGTTTCAAAAGGCTTAAGAAAGAAAAAGAAGCGCATCTTGCGAAATACGCTTCTTGCAATAGCATTGTTGTCCGCTCCCACTCGCTCCGATTGTCAAGGTCCTGCCCAGACCGTCTACGCCGTAAGTGAAATCGGTTCCGTTCCGGTCTGTCTTTGATAGTAGTGACCCGTTCGGTGTATAAGCATACTCCTCCGTTTGAGACAATGCATCTTCAAGCGTTTCGGCATTTTGATACCGGTCGTAGGTATATTCAATCGTATGGGTTCCCGTCGTTTGTGTGAGAACGCTGCCTGCGCCATTGTAGGTATAAGTTACCACGTTCTCCGACGTATTGTCAAGATAATTCGTGGCCGTAGTCAAGAAATTTCGGTTGTTATATTCATTCGTCGTCTTCGACCAATCGGCGGCAGCACCCGGCTCGTTATTTGCAACCCGAGTTTGAGTTACGTTGCCATTGCGGTCGTAATCGGTCTTGGTTACCGCATAATAGGTAACGCTGTTAATTACTTCAAACGGTACGCTTTGGGTCAATTCTCTACCCAGATTGTCATAGGTAAATGTCGTGGTGTTATTAGAATAATCGGTTACACTGATCTTGCGACCAATCCCGTCATAGGCATAAGTGATATAATACCCCTCAGCGTTGTATTCCTTGACCACATTGCCCCTGAAGTCATAATCCCACTTCGCAGTATAAGCAATTTCGGGATAATCGATCTCGGCCTGCGCAGTTTTTTCGCTGATCTTGCGGCCCAGCAGGTCATAGGTAAACCTGTCGTAATGTCCGCCGTTCAGCGCGTTTTTCGCCGCTACAAGCTCCCCGTACATGTTGTAAATACTGTGGGTTGTGATCGGCTCGCCGCCGGTATACAGCGTCTTCACCACGACGGAATGATATCCGCTGTCGTCAAATTTGAACACGTCAGTGTACGACGCGGTCTCATAAGATAAAATCGCGCCGTCAATACCGGTGACCGTTGTTTCGGTTACCCTGCCGAATTCGTCATACACATAGGTCTTGCAGGCGTAATCGGCATACCCCTCCGCGTTGGATTCGCTGAGCTTCCGGCTTTGGTAGTCGTATTGATAAGACGAGAGAACCGTGCCCGTGCCGATATCGGTATAGCTGACAAGATTCCCAAGCGAGTCGTAATCATACTACAGCGTCACACCCATCTCGTTGGTGACGGACATGGTGTTCTTTGCGTTGTTATATGTTTTGGTAACAGTCGTGGAGTCGGGATTAGTCGTCACCAGCGGACGGTTCTGGGCGTCGTAGGTTGTAGAAGTAGTGTTGCCGTTGCCGTCCGTTGCTGCTAGATGAATGCATTAATTTACTTGCCACGCATAATAACTATCAAAATCCTCTGTATACTTTTCTAATACTGTTATTTTATTAATGAAAATTCGCTGCCCATCTACCGAAAAGGAATAAACGCTTTTCCAACATGGCACAAAAGGTTTATTTTCCTGTTCATAATCGTCATAACCATAAAGCATTTCGACTTCATAAACATCGTTTTCTTTTTCAATAACTTCCTGTACAATCGGGTAATAGGCATTATCGCCAAACCCCAATTCGCTGCTCCAAACTCCGCATTGACTTGGTGAATAACCAGTTACATAGTTGAAATCGACTTTAAGATTAAAAAGAAAATATACATATTTATCAAATAATTCTTCTTTGAAAAATAAAGGGTACTCCCCATATTGTTCGGTTTCACCACCTCCTTCTTCGCTTGTGCGATATTCAAATGCCGCATAAATAATTCGGTCATAACATCCTATGGTATCTTGTGAAATTTTTGAAAAATCATATTCCGCCAAAAATGAATCTAAAATATCTGCAATTACTTTAAATTTTTCATTTAAAGATTTTTCATCTGCGTAATAAATATCATTATAATTAATTTGGTCAAGTAATTGATGATAATATAAATCATTTTTTTTAAGTTCTTTCCTTCTAGGAATTAATTCAAAAACCTCATTAGGAGTTAAAGATTCATGATGATATCCCGGAAACAACCTATCACCAACTATTTTATTTTTCTCAATTATACACGAATTTAATAATATGATTAAACATAATAATATTAACAATGTTACATTCTTCATAATTATATCCACCTTTCAAATTCCGAAATCTATAATTTTTCACCGAAATAAAGATTATTAAATAATAATTGTACGATTCATATCTTCATGTTTTCCTTTTATCTGGGCGATACTCTTATTGCGCCTCTAAACTGCCCATATCTATTATAAAATTCATTTATTTCGTATTTCAATATAATTTCAGGCTGTCGGTCTCCGAAGTTTCCATCGCTGTAGTAAATATATGTTTTCCCTTCATATGAAGCAATTCCTTCAAGGAATAATACATGTCCAACTTTGGTTTTATACATAAATATTATTGAGCCGGGTAATACATATTCAAGTCCTCCTCCATTAATATCGGGGTAGAAATAATTGAGTGGATCTGGTGAATCATGTAATCCTTGTACCCCTGCTTTACCGTTATCTTGCCCATAATAGTAATTAACGCCCCAATATTGATCACTTCTCAATTTTGCATATCGAGTACATTGTTCGCCTACCACAAATCCTGTATTCATATCTCGCCCTAATATGCTTTCTAAATAAGCATAAGATGTTCCTAAAATATACTTCATATTTGTAAATGCAATATTTACAGAGCGAGATATATAATTCCCGGTATCTTCGGAACCTGTAACTATATCGTGTGAACGTGTAGCTGTAAAGAAATCCAAACCCATTATAAAATCTAGAGCTGTTTGTAAAACATCCATTGAAATTGGCTTACCTTGATTATCAGAGTTCATGAAATATAAATACGCATTATAAATACTTGGATCAGCGCTGCCGCCAGCCCCATTAATAAACAACATATCCATTATATAGTTAAAATCAAGCTCCTCCTGTGTAAAAGGCACTTCATATAAACCGATCGGGTCAATATATAATATAGGATTATTGTTGCAATATGTATAAATGTTAAGACCGTATCTAATTGGATCTTCTGATAAAAATCTCCCCGTGTTCGGCTTGTAATACCTCGCCCTCAGGTAATAGGTCTCTGTCTCTTTATCAAAGTACTCGCCGCAATAACGGAACGGATTTGCGTCAGTTACACTCGGATTGGTCTCAATCCCAAACGCATCATAGACATAGCTTTTAATGATATCACAAGCCGTGTCAATTAGATTGATCACATCACCACGCGCGTTGTAGAGATAATACACCTCTGTCATTCCAAGGAACGCTTTAACCCTGCCAATGCCATAGACATATCTGTTTTCGGTCGTGGTGGTGTTCCCGTTCACGGTAACCGATACAAACTCATTTGTGATGTTCCCGCCATCCCAAACATAAGTCGTTGTGGAGTTCCCACTTGTCTTGCATGTCCGCAATCCATCCGGGCCATAAGCGTAATTGATCACAACACTATTTATATCGATGTAAGATTTTAACTGCCCGAATAGGTCATAGGTGTTCGTAGTTGTACTTGCCCCGATGGTAGTTGTCAGCTGGCTTCCGTTGTTGTCGTAAGTGTAGTTGGTAGTTCCCTCTCCGGTTGTCTCGGTGAGCATGCGGTCATTTGCGTCATAAGTGTATACCGCAACATTCGAAGCCCCGATGGTCTTAGTTGCGCGGTTGTTGTAAGCATCGAAAGTATAACCGGTTGTAACTGTGGTTTGATTCTCCGTCACTGCTTCTGCTGTCAATCTACCAAGATCGTCATAGGCATACAATGTGGTCTTCGAACCTTCTTGCTTGCCCACCTGATTGCCATCTAAACGATACAGATAAGAACAGCTTGACAAAGTGTTGTTGCTTTCATCTTTGTTCACCAGTGTCTTGACAAGGTTTGCAAGGTTATAGGTATACGTTGTAACTTCACCGTTGCCCAAAGTCATGGTTGCCCGGTTGCCGTTCGCGTCATAGGTATAGGTCGCCTCGGTGTCTCCGTTATCTTTCACCGTGACAACTCTGCCCAAACGGTCATAAGTATAGCTTGTGGTATTTGTAACCCCGTTCACGGTGATTGCTGAAGTGAGCATTCTCCCTGAAAGATCATAGGTATATGCCTTCTGCGACGGAATGCCGGAAGCACCTAACGTAACCAGGTTCAGCTCCAAGATCACTCGGCCATAACCGTCATAGGTATAACTCGTCGTCACGCCGTCCGCACTGGTACTCGAAACCTGTCCGCCGTAGGTATATGCCGTCGTATTGTTCTGCATAGTCCCGCTCTTCGACGCATGAATTGTCAAGGTCCTGCCAAGTCCGTCAATACCGTAAGTGAAATCGGTTCCGTTCCGGTCTGTCTTCGTGATAAGCGTCCCATTAGGGGTATAGGAATAGCTCTCAGTTTGAGACAATGCGTCCTCAAGCGTCGCGACATTTTGATACCTGTCATAGGTAT
>DAOPZJ010000100.1 GCA_035353335.1 Oscillospiraceae bacterium
CAACGGCCTGCTGTGTTTGAATCTTCTGCGCTTCTGCCGCGGCCGCCGCGGAATTCCGTATTTGATCGGCCACGCTGCCGCCGGAACCCGTTCCGCCCAATATCGCCGCGACTCGATCGGCCACGCTTGTATTTGTCGGAGACGGTGCAGGCGTCGGCGTCGGAGACGGTGCAGGCGTCGGCGTCGGAGACGGTGCAGGCGTCGGCGTTTTGTATTCCGGGCTTACCCCACCCGGCCCGTTGATCGGCTTGTTGAGCCCTTCTTGGTTTGCCGACAATTCATATGGCGTCTGCCCGGTAAGCCCGCCGGGCGTGTTACCGTGTATCAGCACATTCCCCGCGCTTTGGCCTACGCTTTGGCCCACGCCATAGTCCGGAGTCCGGTTGATTTTCGGATTGATCGTCACGTTTTGGTCATAAATATATCCCGAACTCTGCGGCGTCACATAGTCGGGCGTTCTGTTTATCTTCGGATTGACAGCCATTTTCGGATCATATACATAGCCGGTCTCCACCGGTGCCGAATAGTCCGGAAGCCGATTTATTTTCGGATTGATCGACATATCTGAATCGTAAATAAACCTGGACTTTTTCGCTTTTTCCAGGTCTTCGGCCGTCGGATAGTAATTGGCATCCTGCCCCTGCGGGATAAGATATGCCGGTTTTTGATTAGCCATTTGTGATCCCCTCACTTTGCTTTCGGTTTGATTGGCAAGGACCGCACGCCTGTCATGACATGGTCGAGGTATCCGTTGCCAGCAAGATCGTCGTGATATATTTTGTGCATATTGAATAGGTCTTCAAGGTCTTCCTCGGAAATTTCTCCGGCGCTGGAATATTTGTTCCCAAGATGCTTGATCTTGTCATAAAGCAGCATGCGGACTCCAGCCCGGACTCCGTCTTTTTTCTTTGACCGATTGCAAGCCACAGTGAACACCCCGCTGATTAAAGCGGAAAGCGCGCCGCTCCCGAGAACTGCTACTAATATCTCCACGACGATCCCCCTCACTCACTCTTAAAATTTGTCTTTGGCGGTCGGATTGTTGAGCAGTCCGAACACCGTGAACGCCTCGAGCACCGCCGTGACGATGCCCGAGATCGCCGTGCTCCATTCCGGGCCGATGACGCCGGTCAATACCAGAATCGAGAGCACTTGCGCCGCCAGGCCGCTCCAAAACACCGGAGATTTGAATCTGTTCTGCTTGATCATGATTTTTGACTCCTTTCAAAATACGATAACGGATTTATCGACAAAACCGATTTTCTCGGTCTTCGTCGGATAGATGATCGCGGCCATCGTCATGCCGCGCGCGTTTATCCCCCTGACGCCTATGTATTCGACGCTGTCAACGTCAAAGACGGTCCCGATCCGCTGCTCTGCACCGAAATCAGTATATACCGGACTGTCTTTTGAGACATGGCATGGGACGGTCGCGATCTCGTTTTCGGGCTTGTCCTTATAGTCGATATAAACGCACTCGCACCATTTTTCCCAGGCCCGGTCGGTGAGTTTTGTCCTGACGACGCCGTTTCCGAATTCGCCTTTGGCGCACTCGATCACGTCCCCGTTCCCGACGTAGACGCCGCAATGGCCTTTCTTCGAGACGATCAGCCCGGGCCGCTCCGGAATCGCGTCGATCTCGCCGCGGACTTTCGCCCGGTTATACCACCCGCTCGCCGACGTGTCGGTCACTCCGTCATACTTCGGCGCTTTTTCGATATTTCCGCCCGTCCATAAGAACCACTTAATCAGCCCTGTGCAGTCGCACCCGATACCGCCGTCAGCGATTGCCGCGTGTAATTCGTCTTGATAGGATTGAGGATAATGGTCTGGATATTGGATTGTTTTAGACGCTATGAGTTTATCGGTGATTTTCTGCCCGTAGGTGCCCCACATATACCGAACGTTTTTGCCGAGCGCCTTTTCGCAGAAGCGCACGAACTCTTTATTTGTCATAAAAATTCCTCTCTTTATCATCTCACGCGACGGTCCAGTTTTTCGCCGTCGCGACCGCGATCTGTTCCGCGGTCAGTTTGGCTTTCAGCGTGCTGCCGAGCGTCAGAGTCTTTCCGGTGAAGCCCGTCAGGTCTTTCAAATTCGCGATGACGGCGACCAGCGTCGCCGCGCTTAAATTCGTGCTTGACGACAAAGTAAAACTCAAAGAAACGTTCGCCGGGAGAACAAAATGCCACATCGTCGGAAGTTCTTCCCACACCGCCGTCATAGCGGTCACGGACGATATATCCCACCCCGTCAGGTCGAGCGATTGCAAATTCCGGCAGTTATACATCGCGTAAGCGAGCGTCGTGACCGCCGAGACGTTCCACCCCGACAAATTCAATTCCTGTAAACTGCCGCAGTTCGTAAAGGCATAAGTGAGCGTTGTCAACGCCGACGAAATATTCCAGTCCGATAAATCCAGCGTTTTCAGCGACCTGCAGTCCAGCCACGCGTATGACAAACTTGTAATCTTTGAGACGTCCCATCCGGTCGTAACGAGCCGAATCAAACTCGCGCAGTCCGCCCAGGCGCTTCCCAGCGACGTCACATTTGATACGTTCCAACCGGACAAATCCAGCATCCGCAAAGCACAGCAGCCGTACCACGCCGACGCCATCGTCGTCACCGAAGACACAGCCCATCCCGTCAAATCCAGCGCTTCCAATGAGCTGCAGCTGAGCCATGCGTTTGCAAGCGACGTGAGCGCCGTCACGTCAAGCACCGTCTCGTATTTTACGGAGATTGATCTAAGCCCGAAGATATTTGTCAGAGACGGAAGCCGCGCGTAGATTTCGCAGATTTCGTTGGTTCTTGCGCTGTAAAGATCACCATTCGCCGCGTATATCCCGTTCAGCGTGACCGCCGTAATGGCCGTTCCCGTAATCCGATAGCAGACGTAATCATCCGTTCCCGTGTCCGCGCCGCTTTTTGTGGTCGCCGCGCCGCTTGCCGCCGTCCATGTCGCCTCGGCGATAAATCCCGCCGCGCTGACTTTTCCGCGCGCAACGGTATAATTGCCCGTGCAGGTCGCCGTTACGGACATAAACCGGGTTTTGCCGGCCGGTTGATTCAGATAGTCATAGGTGAGATAACAGACCTCTTGTCCCGTCAGGTCGATATTGCCGTAATTCGGCCACTCCGCCGGGCGGGCCGCCTTGATATACTCGGCGGGCGTCATGGTCAGAGGGTCGAGCGTTACCGTCTCATACCGGATATCCGGTCTCGGTCTCGGAAATCCCGCAAAGCTGCTCATGTTAATAATCCGCTCCCGATACGGTCACCTGCAGGCCCGCCGCGACGGTCGTGCCGATGGCCGCGTTGATTTTATACCCCGCGGGCAAAAACTGAATCGGCGGGACCTTTTCACCGGTGTTCTTGTCGATCAGAAGATCGTTGTCCGCCAAAGCCGCGACCTCGGAGAGCGTCGCCGCCGCGATCGTGGTCTCATGAAACAGCGAATTGTTTGCCGCGGTCGCGCTGTCGCTCCCGTTGTTGACGAACAGCCGCAGCACGGTCGCGACGTTTGTGCCGAGCGCGCGGACTTTGATCTGATCGATGCGCGCGCCGTTCACACCCGCCTCAAACAGCGTGACGACGGTTCCCGTGCCGTCTTTCGCGGTATTCGCAGTTGCAAGGGTTCCCCATGATACTTTCGGAGTCAAGGGATAGATCGGTGTCGTGTTTGCCGCCATTATAATGCACCCCCGTTATTTTGATAGTTATACAAAATCGAGCCGACGGTCTTTTGAGCGACTTCGGTGCTGTCGGTGAGAAATCTCGCTGCGCCGCCCCTGCCGTAGAGAAGCACTCTGCCGAACGGTTCCGCCGTCGGATAATAAAACTGGATCCGGCCCGCCGTCGCTCCGGAAAAGAGAAAAGTGGTCACGGTTTCGAGAATCGCATTTTTGACTTGTTTTCCGGCCACAAGCACGTTGCCGCTTGTGTCTTTTGAGACGAACAGCGCCGCAAGCGCGGTCTTGACGGTGCTCCAAAGGGTTTTCTTCTGCACGGTGTTCGCCGCGTCATAGACCGGAATCTCGTCGGCGTCCGAAAGCGTTGTCAGCTCGGTCTGCCCGTCGATCTCTTTCGCGTAATCGGCGGCGTCCCCGATGTTCTGCCACGCATACGCAGTGTATGCCGTCGGAGCCGTCGCACTTGCGCCCCAATAAACCCCGAGCCAGGCGTCCGCCGTGTCCTTCATATCATCGTCGGAATCGGGCTGCGCCGCCGCCCATTTGATATGGATGTAGGCGTTTG
>DAOPZJ010000101.1:0-3027 GCA_035353335.1 Oscillospiraceae bacterium
CCGCAGTGTTTTTGTGCCTCAAAAGCAAAGACACGCCTTTTTTTGCCAAGATTTTAGCCGGGTTGACGATCGGATATGCCCTCTCACCGATCGATCTGATTCCGGATTTTATTCCTGTGCTCGGTTATCTTGACGACCTTATCATCCTGCCTGCGCTGATCGTCCTGACGATCCGGTGCATTCCGAAAGACACCTTTGATCGGTTTCGAAAAGAAGCCGGGGAGATGTGGAAAAACGGCAAGCCGAAGAAATGGTATTTTGCGATTCCGATTGTCCTCGTTTGGCTGGCGGTTGTCTGGTTGATTCTGCGGGCAATCTTTTTTGCGGGATCGTAATCATATAATGCTGTATTGCCGCAGAGTTTTGTGATATAATGGAAAAAACGGGAAGATGAGCAATAGATTATGCATCAATTTCTTAATATGTAATCAGAACGGAGATGTATAAAAAATGAAACAGCCTGAAACAAAAAAGGAGACCGGTGAATACTTGAACGGTCTCGATTTGCTCGATAAAATCAGCGACATCACCAGGATCGTCGATCCGGTAAAAAAAAGAGTGATCCGATATCATAACAGCGAAATAGACGTCGAAGAAATCCGCTGTTTTGATTTTTGGGGAAAAAATAAGGTATGCGATAACTGCATATCGATGCGGGCGTATCATGAAAATGCCACATATTTCAAAATCGAATATAACAAAGATAAAATTTACATGATCACGGCTGTTCCGCATTCTCTCGACGGCAGAAGAATTGTAATTGAAATTTTAAAGGACATTACGAATAGTTACGTCCTCGATTTTAAAAACGACGCTGTTGTCGATCAGACCATTCATATGCTGATCGATAATATGAACAAGCTTGCTTTCTCCGATTCTCTGACGGGTCTTTATAATCGGCGTTATATCACGGAAAAACTTCCGGTCGATTTGTTAAACACGGCTCTTTCATCCACGCATTTGTCCCTGATCATGGCGGATATCGATCATTTCAAAAAGGTCAATGACGATTACGGTCACGTTGCCGGTGATGATACGCTTCAAAATGCCGCAAGAATATTCACCGGCTGCCTAAAAAGAGAAAGTGATTGGATCGCAAGATACGGCGGCGAAGAGTTTTTGATCTGTATGCCCGGCGCGGATCTTGAAGCGGCAAAAAAAGCGGCGCAGCGCATGCGGCAGGCACTTGAGGATGCGGTCACCGTATTTGAAGAAAAAGAGATACGCGTGACGGCCAGTTTCGGTATTTACAGTCCGGAATCGACCATCAATGAAAGCGTCGAAGAACTTTTAAAACATGCAGATGAGAAATTGTACCAGGCTAAAAGAAACGGGCGAAACAGGGTCGAGTATTAAAGCAGAACTGTTGTCCCTCCGAGGGAGGGCGAAGAGATGAACCTGGTTAGAATTATTCGAGAACAAACAGAACCTTCGGCAGCTTGCATGTGATGTTATTATTATAATCGGAGGCGAAGAAATTGAGACAATACAAAGACCGGGTTTGGGCGGGATTTTTGATCATTTTCTTCTGTTATGCTGCCGCCGCAGGGCTCGGGGCATTCGTCTATTTATATATGAACGGCGATGTATGGTTTAAGCTGCTCGCTGCAGATGCCGCTGCTACACTGTTCGTCTGGGCTGTGAGCCTTGTTTTTCGAAATGCCTCTGTTTATGATCCGTATTGGAGCGTTCAGCCCGTAATCATTTTAGCGCTTTTGCTGCTACAAAAGAACAGTGTGGACACGGGGTCTGTTTTGTTGTTCGCGGTTATTTTATTTTGGGGCGTTCGGTTGACTGCCAACTGGGCTTATACCTTCAAAGGACTGGGTCATCAGGACTGGAGATATAGCCGGATCAAAGAACAAACCGGGAAGTTTTATCAGATAGTCAATTTGATCGGCATTCAATTGATGCCGACGTTTATTGTGTACCTGTGCGTTTTGCCGGCGGTTTATTATATCGTTCAAGAAAGCGTATTCAGCGCGTTTTCGGTAATCGGACTTGCTGTCAGTATATCCGGGACTGTTTTACAGATGACTGCCGACATGCAGATGCACAAGTTTCAAAAAAGCGGCGGGGATCGGACAAAAATCATCCGCACCGGGGTATGGAAACACTCGCGGCATCCTAACTATCTCGGAGAGATCATGATGTGGTGGGGTGTGTATCTGGCGATGCTTCCGGGCCGCACAGAGCTTTGGTATCTGTTTGCCGGAGCGCTTATGAACACCCTGTTGTTTTTGTTCATCAGCATTCCGTTAGCCGAAAAGCATTTGGCAGGATACAAAGTGGGCTATGCAGAATATCAAAAAGAGACCCGTATGCTGCTGCCGCTTCCCAGGAAATCATAAAATTAATACATACTCAATAATTGGAGGAACGTTATAAAAAATTTCCCCGATTTCTGAAAGGTTCGGAAAACCGGGTTCCGTCAAAACAGCAGAATACGCCTGATGTGAAGGGGTATTACTACACTGCTCCGGACGGGAACCAGATGGCGTTTTGGACCTGCCTTGCCGATCGGGTCTCGAAAGAGCACCGGCACGAGCTCGACGAGTATATGATCTGTGTGTCCGGTGAGTACACCGTGGCAATCGACGGGAAAGAGACGGTGCTGCATCCCGGGGACGAAATTTTCATTCCGAGCGGAACCGTGCAGGGCGGCAGTTGTAAAGCCGGCACCAGAACCATCCACGCATTCGGCGGCAGACGGATTATATAAGATATCAAGAAACAAGGAATAATAAGTGCCTGCCGGAAATGTATTAAAGAGGTAATGAAAATGGCTTTTCATGACATTTATCATCGGTTGATCAGCAATTTAGGGCAGATGGATGAAGTGCTGTCAATCGGCAAAAGCGGCGGCGAGAAGCTGCCCCTAGATAATGAGAGCGACATCGACATCTTTATTTTTTGCAGCCGAATTCCCGATGCCGTTAAAAGAAGGAGCGCTGCAGAGAGTTTGGGCAGCGCTGTTTCGGGCTGTAAAATCAGCAATAAAAGCGGCCGATTTTGGGGCGTCTGCGA
>DAOPZJ010000101.1:3127-4252 GCA_035353335.1 Oscillospiraceae bacterium
CCGTCACAGACGGATATCAATGACGTACAGTCATTGGAACTTGAGCGGATTTATGTGGATGCGAAATTTCAAGGCAGAGGGCTCGGACGCGTTTTAATGGAACATGCGATTGAAATCGCGCGGGAGAGAAAGAAATCATACGTCTGGCTCGGTGTTTGGGAGAAAAACGACAAGGCTATCGCTTTTTATCAGAAGAACGGGTTTTATAAAATCGGGACGCATCTTTTTATCATGGGCGACGAGGAACAAATCGACTATATCATGCGGAGAGATTTATAGAAGCGGAGGAAGGGTTTTGACAAAAACACGAAAAATGCTGAGCGACATCGAAGCGCCGTATCTTCAGGCGCTGATGAAGCTCATTGAGACCCAGAGCAAGTCAACGCTCGCCAACTGGGCGATTGATTATTCCGAACGCGTGCTTCTGCCGATTTGGAATAAATATGATCCAAACGATCTGCGTCCGCAATACGCCTTAGATGCCGCCCGCGCCTGGCTGTCCGGAACGATCAAGCTGCCGCAGGCAAAACCGGTAATTTTGGAATGCCATGAGTCCGCTCGTTCAGCCGAAAATAATCCCGCCGCGCAGGCAGCTGCGAGAGCCATCGGACAATCCGCATCGACGATTCATTCGGCGACGCACTGCATCGGACTTCCGCTTTACGGAGCTTTGGCGGTGGCTTATGGTGTACTCGGGACAGAAACACCTTGGTCTCAATTGGAGCAATATGCCCGAGAAGAGTGTCGGCGTATGCTCGAAGCGCTCAATGCCGTCGCCGTCGAAAATGAACCGAATCCGGCTAAAATCAATTGGAAGTGCTGAAATGGATGTAATAGTCAGAAAGTATCGGGAAGACGATATTCCTGAAATGATTCGGATTTGGAATGAAGTCATTGAAGAGGGAATCGCTTTCCCGCAGGAAGATTATCTTGCCGAGGAAACGGGGAAGTCGTTTTTTGCCGAGCAAACGTATTGTGCTGTCGCAGAATGTAAAAATAACTCTAAAATATACGGAATGTATATTTTACACCCCAACAACGTCGGCAGATGCGGACATATCGGCAACGCGAGCTTTGCGGTGAGCTCCGGGAGCAGGGGAAAGCACATCGGCGAAAAGCTGGTGC
>DAOPZJ010000102.1 GCA_035353335.1 Oscillospiraceae bacterium
AGCCAAATAATTTCCTATAAAGTCCTCTGTACGAGGATGAGGTTCTCCTTCACCGAATAGTTTGCCGGCAAACACTTCTTTTTTAGTCAATAAAATATAATCTGCTCCGAACTTTGCGTTAAAGGCCGCTTCGAAGTCCTTTCCCCTGCCCGGCTTAATAAAGAAGGTCAGCGCTCTCGCCTCTATTGACGGCATCCGTTCAAGACATTCCATGATTTCGGGGCATTCGGGGAGATAGCTCCATTCGACATCGAACAGACCGTGATCGGCAGTGACAACAACCAGCGTGTCCGAGAGAGAGGCACAAAGTTTTTCGATCTTTTCATTGATTTGAATAATTTCGTCATGCACCGTTTCATGCGTCGTTCCCAAGTCGTGCATGTCGTAATCCGGCTGAGGCCAATAGGTATAGATATAATTGCGCTGCGGTTCAGCGCAAAGGATCTTGACGGTTTCGCATATTTCGTCGACGTTCTTGCTCTTATAACTCGAAAACGGAGAAACAGACGATGCTTTCACTGCTCCGTTGGCAGCTGTTTCTATCTTCTTATAAATGCTCTCATACGGTATACAGCGCCCGGCGACATTGTAATCAGCGGCGGGCTTGCCGTCGGAACCGGAAATCGTATTCAAGAAGACGCTGACATTTTTATCGAGTTCTTTGAAATACAAACTCCATCCGAGCCACCCATGCTCAATCGGGGATAATCCGCTTTCGAGTGTATTGATCGCGGCGACCGTGGTCGGCGGAAACACCGAGGAGACGGTCTCTTTGAGATTGCGGCGCAAAAAGGCGTCTTCGGGCAGGTGCTTTTTTAAAATTGCGGTGCCGAGGCCGTCAAACAGCATTAAGACGACATTTTTATGGTTCTTTTCGAGCGCTTTGTCCAGCGTTTTTAGGGTATTGTGCTGCGTGGGTACTCCGTAATGTTTCTGAACCGAGGCAATCAAAGCAAGCAGGCTATTGTCATATTCGACCGAGATTTTTCGGCTGTATTCTGCGAATAAGTCATCGATATAAGGGTAGTATTTTTTATCGATAAATTCGCCGCATTCGATCATCGATTTGATCAGCTCGCTAGATGCCCACTTTGCGTCGCAGGTCTCACCCTCCTGCAAAACCACCGAATCAATCGGCCAATCGCAGTCGAACACCCAAACGTCGGAAATATCGGGAAAATTGTAAAATTGTCGCAGTACACTATGATAAAGCCGTCCTTTTGCGGTGTCTAATACCACGCCGAGTTCTTCTTTGACCTCGCGCATCGCAGCGGCGATGCTGTCTTCGCCCGCTAAAACAGAACCTCCGGTGCTCTCCCACATACCGCCGAGAGGCTTGTTTGGCGTGCGTTTGGAAATCAGCCACTCGCCGCGCGAATTGTGCATCCAGACATGCACGACCAGGTGATATTCATCCTGCGACATCGGCTGCCCGCGCTGTATCAATTTTCCGGTTTTTTTCCTGCATTTGTCGTAGACGTCCCATAGTTCGGCCATAATTACCTCCAAGTGTATAGAATTTTCGCCATTGGCCATCCTCCTCTTGCAGTCGTCTTCCTATGTACTTTTTAATCGCCTTTCTTGCCTGTAATAATACTCTCAGCATCAAAATTGCTTGTCATTGTATTATACTTTATTTTTACGTATTTTTCAAATAGCATCAGGCTGCTTTTCCCTTCCGGGGATATCCTTTGTTTGCGACTTACTACGCTTCGGTGATATTGATACCGTCATGCATATATATTTTTTGCATGCTTTTGTTTTAAATATCCACCTCATTTTTTTATATAATTTCCATCCGTACTTCAATTCAGTTAAAATATAGTATTTACAATTCCTACGCACTGCCGATGGTATTCCTTGCAAAACAAGAGAGCCCGGCATAATGCCGGGCTCTCTCGAAACATTCGGATTGAAACGTTTAAGTTAAATACATCCGGGTTGAAAACGTTTCAAGAATCATTTCTTGTCAATCAGGTATAGGACTGGTAATCGTTGACCCAACCCCATGCTTGGTTGACTTCTTTCAGGATCTTATCGCCGCCGATGGCAGCCATGCTCTTCTTGTATGTTGCGAAGAGCTTGTCAACAGTGATTGTGGTCTTCATGAATCCGTCATAAAAGAAGGAAGACTGATAGGATGCGATCTCACCGGAATGCTTGACATAAGTTGCGGAATAGTTTTGTACGCCTTTGTATATCTCCGGCACGGTGATAACCCGGCCTGCGGCAATCGCTTCCTGGGTCATTGCCGAGTTATACGCGATTGTAGCCCTTGATCTTTTAAGAGCGGCATCTTTGTTAGCACCTTCATTGAAAAAGAGATAGTTCTTTGCAGGATAAAGATCGGGTTCAACAACCTGCGCTATGTTGGCTGTTCCGTAATAAATCTTCTTTGCTTCGTCGAAGTACTTACGGGTATAAGTGCCGTCGGACTCTCTGATAATCGCTTTGCCGATCAGATTCGCCCAGCAATCAATCCAGCTGTCTTCGGAGGAAAACATCAGATCGACGAAGAAGTTAACGGTCTCGGCCGGCTGAGGTGTGCCCACCATCAGGCAGTAGCCGCCGCCGCCCGCGCTTGACTTCGCGCTGTTTGCCCACAAAGCCTTGGTCTTCAGACCCACAAGCTGTGTATCATACCAAGTTTCTTCTTGCATTTTGATCCACTCGGTATAGCCGTCGCCGATCAGATCCGCATTGCTTGTTCCGAATTTATCGATCAGCAGTTTGTTGGTCGTATACATACCTTGGTCTCTGAATCTTGCCTGATACAGACAGAAAGAACCGACTCTGGCTGTCGCAAGCTGGTTACGCATATCCGAGAAGCCGCTGTCGAAAGTGGATTTCGGGCAATAACCTTTGGCATAGAAGTAACGGATATAATCAAGAGCTTGTCTGGCGCCGTCTTTCAGAAGAACGTCTTCAAAGCAGTTGGTGGTGGGGTTATAGGTGTAAGCCATTGAGGAGTTCGGGTCCCAGATCCAGCAGTCAAAAGCCGAAAGGATGTTAAAGATACCGTACACATCGCCGCCGCCGAAGATAATCGGGATCACACCTCCGGAGACGCCGAGTTCGGAACTTCTGTCACCGAACGCGGTAATAATTTCTTTAAATTTGCCAACATCCAGGGTGGAACCGACTTCACCCAAACCAAGTTTTTTCATCCAGTCCGCGCGGATGCCCTGAGTCCACATACCCATTTGAGTACCTGTTAAACCAGCATTCCAACCAATGGGAACCGCCCAGATCTGGTTGCCGATTTTAAAGCAGTCGCGCGCTTCTTTGGGAAGCATGTTCCAGGTTTTATTGTTTTTAAGGTATTCGTCCAGAGGATAAACAGCACCCTCATTGAACCACGAGAACATATAGCCCCAGCCGTAATTATAGACCATACCGGTCAGTTCACCTGCGGCCAAACGAGCACTCAAAACGGTGCCGACTTCGGTTTTTGTGATGCAGTCCTCATAAATCTTAACGCCATATCTGGCGCTCAGGGTTTCTCTCCAAAGCTTCTTCTGTTCGAGGTTTTCGGAAGAGTCGCCGAAATGCATCTCCATAACGATCGTGAGCGCCTGGGGGAGGCCGTAATCCGGATTGGATCCGATCTTGGTGGCTCCCGGGGTAGCCTTTGAGGAGGTCGCTTTAGACGATGTGGTGGCTGTCGACGTAGTCGAAGTCACGGACGCTGCGGCAGAATTTGCCGGCGCGGAAGATGCAGCCGACGGGACGGAGGAAACGACCGACGACACGGCGGAAGATTCCGCGGCGACCGATGATTCGACCGACGCTGCGACAGATGACGCCGCGACAGACGACGCTGCCACCGATGAGGTCTCGGAAGGTTTGCAGGCTGCGAACATTGTGATAACCATCATGAGCGCAAGCAAGACAATGAGTACCTTTTTCTTCATGCGTAAAATCTCCTTTCAAATTGAGGCATACACACCTCTGTGGAAAAAAATTGT
>DAOPZJ010000103.1 GCA_035353335.1 Oscillospiraceae bacterium
GGCTGTAGGCGTCGCCTTCCACCTTATCGTGAATCCGGTCATAGACCACGCGGGGGCGCACCGGGATGTCCCGCTCATGCTCATAATCACCGGCAAGCATCCCCAAAACATCGCGCACATCGTCTTCGGTCACACCCTTGAACGGATATGCCCGCTTTAGAATCGGCATCACATCGGCCACCGAATAACCCGAACCGGTCGCCATCGAGACCAGGTGCTGCGCCAAAATATCAAAACAACCCCTCGGCGGGTGCGAATGTTCAATCCCACCCTGCCGCGCCACCTCTGCGGTCAATCCGCAATATAATCCCTCCGAGGCCTCACGCGGAAATATACGCATCACGCTGACACGGTTCGGATTGTGCCCCGCACGTCCGAGCCGCTGCATGGTGCTTGAAATCGAATACGGACACCCGATCTGAAATACTTGTTCGATATCGCCGACGTCGATGCCGAGTTCCATTGAGGAAGTTGCACACAGCAGCCGCAGTTCGCCCGCCCGAAGCGCCTGTTCGGTCTGGAACCGCTGTTCTTTTGACAAACTCCCGTGATGTACCCGGGCGAATCCGTCTCCGGCGATCTGGTTGACGAAAAACGCCAGCTTTTCGGCATAAGCGCGCCCGTCGACAAAGCCGATGGCGCTGCCTTTGTCACCGCAAAAGGAGTAAATCGTCTGCCCGATCTTGGGCCAGGTCGGCCCGGTGCCCAAAGGCCCCGAGGGTACACCGAGACCGGGCAGGGGGCTGGTCACCTCAATTAAAATTTCTTTTTTCATCTTGGGGGCGACAATCGAGACCGGGTCGGGCGAGAGATATTCCGCCGCTGTTTCAAGCGGTTCAATCGTCGCCGAGAGCCCGATGCGCTGTAACGGCTGCCCGCATAGCTTGTCCAGTCGCGCCACCGACAGCATCAAATGCGCCCCGCGCTTGGAGTCGATCATCACATGCAGCTCGTCAATGATGATCGCCTTTGCGGTATGCAGCATCTTTTGGCCCGATTGGCTGGTCAGCATCAGATATAACGATTCGGGCGTTGTGATTAAAATATGCGGCGGGTGCTTGACCATCCGGGCACGCTCGCTCTGCGAGGTGTCTCCGGTGCGGATTGCGATCTGAATCTCCGAGCCGTATTTATGCCGACCGGTCTTGATGCGCTGTTGTAAAATCCCTTCCAGAGGCCGTTTCAAGTTTTCGCGGATATCCCCAGCCAGCGACTTTAAAGGAGAGATATAGATTAATTGAAGCTCTTCCGCCAGATTACCTTTTTCGGCTTGCTCCTGCAGCTTGTCGATGAACGCTAAAAATGCAGTCAGCGTTTTGCCGGTACCGGTCGGCGCCGACACCAACGTATGTTTTCCCGCGGCGATCTCGGGCCAGGCCTGCTTTTGAACTTCCGTCGGCGTCCCAAGCGTCCCGCGAAACCACTCCTGCGTGTAGATATTAAAAATTTTCAGCGTGTCCTCGGCCATGTTCCCTCACTTGCCGTTTTATCCGGTCGTGCCATCGCCTCGTTGTTAATAAAAAGGATGTCCCAACGACGATGAGATTTCATCCGTCGATGAGACATTATAGCATATTTATACAATTTTTGAAAGTAGGGGCGGATATTATCCGCCCGTTTAAATTGCACTAAGCATCTTGTATAAGGAAATTCGGAAATGCCCCGATTTAGAAAATGAAAGTTATTTATGCGGGCGGATAATATCCGCCCCTACAGCGTGATCCTCACTCCCCTTTCATCTCCACGGTTTGCAAATTCTTATCCAAAATCTCAACGCACAATCTGATCGAGTCACCGATGGCGGCTTCGATGTTATCCGGCTGAACGCCGAGCGGCTCGCTGCCCTCCGATTTATTGATGAACAGTTCCGAGCACTGGAGTTCCCCGAGTTTAAGCAAATTCAATCCGCCTCCGACATTGCGCGCTTTCTGCTGTTTGAGCATCTTCCGGGAGTTCAGGTCGAACATCCACTTCGGAATTGTGACAATTCGCTTGTTCGGGCAGCCGAGATACTTGTGCATGATGCCGAGCATCTGTTTCCAGGTCATGTTATACCAACCGATCGGATAGCAATTTCCGCCCTCGTTTTTCTCAAGCGCTCCGGCGATCGCCTGCCCCACTTGCTTGACCGTGACCATCGTCGTTCCGCCCTTCGGGAACAGCGTCGACCCCTCCATATCCCGGATCATCTCGACCATAAACAGCCACACGGGTTTGCGACCCGGCTGGGTCCCGAAGATATAGGGCAGTTCGAGCACGGCGACGTCGAAATTCTCGTCGGCAAACGACAGCGCCGCGGCTTCCTGATCCCGGCGGCTTCGGATATAGGAATGCCAGTGTGACAATTGCATTTCGGGGTATTTCTTGTCAAAGTGCGAAAAATACGAACCCAGAATCACCGCATGCTTCACGCCGCAGACTTTGGCGAGCGTCAATAAGCGATAAACGGGGTCAATATTGAATTTTTTATACATGTCATAAATCGGCGGCGGCCCCTCGACCCGCTCGTCAACGCCTGCAGCAAAGACGAAGCCCTCGCAGCCGTACATGAGGTTTTTAATGTCCTCATCCGACATCTCGAGGATATTTCCGTATTGAATTTGCATCTCTGGCGGCAGCACCGCGCCCTGCGGCAGCGGCGGAAGCGCCACCGAGACGACTTCATGCCCGCGCCGGATCAGCTCCGCCGCGCCCTCACTTCCCAAAAGTCCCGTTCCCCCGACCATAAAGACCTTCATGACATGACCCTCCTTTTTGCTTATTTTTACCTAAATGATATGTAAATAATCTCGTGAATAAAGCTTTTAAAAACTTTACCTCCCTTGTTAAAGGGAGGGGAACCGCCGCAGCGGTGGTAGGATTCTCTTGACTTGCCCAAATTGCTGTTTTTTATTGATGAAGCGCTATCCATTTTAATAAATACGGCCGATCATTATTTGCCGATACTTCGAACCATTCGGAACATAAAAAGTATTCATCACCGTTTATTCTCACCGATTTTGCATAATACCGTGTTTGCTTATTCCCATCAGTTGCTTCGACTTTCAGCAACAAAGGAAATTGAATATCGAAAATTTCTTTCGAATATTGCTTCGTCTGCATCTTCTCGACTTCTTCTTTTGTGACCTTTCCTTCCTCTAAAAACCCGCGCAGAACCGTATTTGCAATTTGCCCGATTTTCATTTCTTCAAACCCTCCGATACCGTCATACTCTATAGTATTAAGTTTTTCGGTTGCCCTTGCAGATTCTTGCTTTTCTGTTTTCTGTCTCGGTTTTTTACCTGCAAACATGTTGTACATCTGTAAGCTTCTCATAAATAGTTCGGAAGTATCCTCAACATCGCCCAATACGCTCAACACCGGTTCAAGAATCCTTTCGCTGAAATCCTGATTCGCGATGATACGAATTTCGTAATCCAACCCAAATTCCTTTAAAACAACCGAAATATCATCTTTACAAGTATTAAATTCACTCATAACCGATGGAGTGATTTTAGGTGAAGCAAAAATGATAGTTCCGCAGGAAATATTAAAACATCCATATAAACACATTGCAGCTCTAATAAATTTTTTTATAACCCTCGCCACTGTTTCCCCTTTTGTGGAACCATAGATTAATCCGCTCTCATGAAATGCGACTTCTACGGCATAAACATTTTGTTCTTCATTTTCAAAAGAAACGCCCATTACATCAATCTCGGCTTGGGTCAGCACTTGCTTTAAACCGCTGCTGCCCTTATAAAGATCATATCCGTATTTGTCCATGAAAAAAGCCGAGGAACGCTCCATCAATTTTTCTAATACATCCATATGTCCGAGTGACCATTGTGATGAGACCTTCCAATTGGTCTGTACCATCTGACATCCTTTGATATGTTTCAACCATGACAATACCAACGATTCACCGATCTCGATTTTCATCTTTACGCTCCTTTACTCATCCCCACCCAACCGCTCGACCGC
>DAOPZJ010000104.1 GCA_035353335.1 Oscillospiraceae bacterium
TCTTTTTCCCATGTTGTTTCCTTTTCGTTTTTGTCTGATTGCTATCCTAAAGTAGCCGCCATCACGGCTTTGATCGTATGCATACGGTTCTCGGCCTCGGCGAACACCACCGACTGTTTCCCTTCGAATACCGCGTCGGTGACCTCCATGCAATCACGTGAAAACTTCTCGCCCGTTTCTCGGCCGATTTGGGTTTTCAAGTCATGGTAGGCCGGCAGACAGTGCATAAAAATCGCCTTGTCCCCCGCGTTTGCCATGATCTTTTCGTTGACCTGATAAGGCGCGAGGTCGTTCACGCGCTCCTGCCAGACCGAAACCGGCTCGCCCATCGAGACCCAGACATCGGTGTAAAGCACATCCGCGCCCTTGGTCGCCTTGATCGGATCGGTCTCGAACTTGAGTGTTGCGCCGCTTTTTTCGGCGATTTCTTCGCAGGTTTTGATGAGCGCAGGGTCGGGAAAGTAGCTTGCAGGCGCGCAGAGGGTGCAGTCAAGCCCCATCTTGGCGCAGCCGACCAAAAGCGAGTTACCCATATTATAACGCGCGTCGCCCATATAGACAAGGTGAATTCCTTTTAAATGTCCGAAATGTTCTTGCATCGTCAGAAAATCGGCCAGAATCTGGGTCGGATGGAATTCGTTGGTCAACCCGTTCCAGACCGGCACATCGGAGTATTTCGCCAGTTCCTCGACAATCTCCTGCCCGAAACCCCGGTATTCTATGCCGTCGAACATACCCGCAAGCACCCTTGCGGTATCGGCGATGCTCTCTTTTTTGCCGATCTGCGAACCCGTCGGGTCGAGATAGGTCACGCCCATGCCGAGGTCACGCGCGGCGACTTCAAAGGCGCAGCGCGTGCGGGTGCTGGTCTTTTCAAAGATCAGCGCGATATTTTTCCCTTCGCAGAGCTTATGCGGGATGCCGGCTTTTTTCTGCGCTTTCAATTGCGCCGCCAGCGCAATCAGCCCGCCGATCTCTTCCGCCGACAAGTCCAGCAGTTTCAAAAAATCTTTGCCCTTTAAGTTCATATCGCAAACTCCTTCACGGTTGTCATTCCGAGCGCAAGCCGAGGAATCTCGGTATCATGAGGTTTTCGGGTATCGTCTCCATCGGCTTCTGAGTGCCGAGATCCTTCGACTTCGCTCAGGATGACAAACCCTTTACTCCGCGCAAACATCCTTGATAATTGTAACAGCTTTTTGCAGCATTGTCATCGGGATATTCAACGCCGGAAGCAGACGCACCTTCTTTTTCGCGGTCAGCGGCAAAACTCCGCGCGAAATACATTCGTTCACCACGGTCTTTGCGTCCTTTTCGGTGACAAGCCCTAAAATCAACCCCATGCCGTCCACACTGACAATGCCCTTGGCGCCCGAGAGTTCGGCGCAGATATACGCGGACTTGTCGCGCACTTCGGCTAACAATTTTTCATCGATCCGGTTTAAAATATTGACCGCGCCCGCGCAGCAGACGGGGTTACCTCCGAAGGTCGAGCCGTGGCTGCCCGGCGTGAAAACGTCTTTGACTTTCTCACCCAAAATGGCCGCGCCGATCGGAAGCCCGCCGCCTAGTCCCTTAGCGGTCGTGATGATATCCGGCTCGATGCCGTAATTCATATAACCGAATAACTGCCCGGTGCGCCCGTTTCCGGTCTGCACCTCGTCGACAATCATTATAATATCGTTTTTCTGCGCGAGTTCCGCCACGCTCTTGACGTATTCCGGCGCGAGCACGACGATTCCGCCCTCGCCCTGAATCACTTCGATCATAATGGCTGCGACTTTGTTTTCGGCAACTTTTTGCGCCATATCGGCCAAATCGTTCGGTTCGGCGTGCACAAATCCGGGTGTAAGCGGCTGAAACAGCTCGTGAAAATGCTCCTGCCCTGTCGCCGCTAATGTGGTCAGCGTACGCCCGTGAAAGCTGTTTTTAAGCGTGATGATCGTATAACAATTCGCGCCTTTTTTTTCGGCGGCATATTTTCGCGCGGCTTTGATGGCGCATTCGTTGGCTTCCGCGCCCGAGTTTCCGAAAAACACCTTTTTCATCCCTGTGCGCTCGCAGAGGGTTTGTGCCAGCGTCACATACGGCGCGGCATAATACAGGTTCGAGGTGTGCTGAAACGCATTCAGCTGGTCGGTGACTGCTTTAATCCAGGCATCGTCGGAAAACCCGAACGAATTGACCGCGATCCCGCCGCCCATGTCGATATATTCCTTGCCGTTTTGATCCCAAACCAGCGACCCCTTGCCCTTCACGATCTGAATGGGATACCGGTCATAGGTATTAGCCAAATATTGATGCTCCAAATTGAAAATATCGTTCATAAAATCTAAATCCTTCCCCGATAATCCTACGCCCCTGCTAAGGGTGTCTGCTTAAAACTTCACCTTAAACATCGTCCCGATGCCCTCATCGGTCAAGGTCTCGATCAAAATCGCATGCGGGATGCGCCCGTCGATGATGAACACCTTTTTTACGCCCCACTTTATCGCGTCGGTGCAGCACTCGACTTTCGGGATCATCCCGCCGTTGATCGTGCCGTCGGCGACCAGCGCTTCGGCCTCGTCGAGCGTGATCTTATGAATTAAAGTGGACGGATCGTCTTTATCTTTTAAAATGCCGCTGATGTCGGTCATCGAAATCAAACTTTCAGCTTCGAGCGCGCCCGCGATTTTGGCGGCAGCGGTGTCGGCGTTGATGTTGTAGACGTTGCCCTTTTTATCGCACCCGAGCGTCGAAATCACCGGAATATAGCCCTTTTCGAGCACGTCGAGAATCGGCTTTACGTTGATGTTCGTAATCGTGCCGACGTAGCCGAGGCGTTCATCCTTCATCTCGGCCTCGATCATATGTCCGTCCATACCCGAAAGCCCGATCGCCTGCCCGTTTTTATTCTCGATCAGATTGACGAGGTTTTTGTTGATTTTCCCCGCGAGCACCATCTGCGCGACCTCGACGGTCTCTTTGTCGGTGACCCGAAGCCCGTCGACGAATTCGCTCTTTTTGCCCATCTTGGAGAGCACTTCGGTGATCTCGGGGCCGCCGCCGTGCACCAACACGACCTTGACGCCGATGAGCGACAGCAGCACGATGTCCTGCATCACCGAGTCCTTGAGTTCCTCGTTGATCATCGCGTTGCCGCCGTATTTGACCACGATGATCTTATTGTTGTAATTTTGAATATACGGCAGCGCGTGCACCAAAATGCTGGCCCGCTCGGCGTTTGAAATACCCGTCATGTCCATTTCCTTCACCTCTCAAGTCCGGTAGTCGCCGTTGATTTTGACGTAATCGTAGGTAAGGTCGCAGCCCCACGCGGTTGCCGCGCCCTGCCCGTCGTGTAAATCGATGTCGATGGTGACTTCGTTTTCAAGCAGGATCTTTTTGGCTTCATCCTCCGAAAAATCCACGCCCGCGCCGTTATTGCAGACCGTGATTTTTCCGGCCTTGGAGCAAAACGCGACTTCCACTCTGTTCACATCAAGATCGGCTTTGCTGTATCCGAGCGCGCAAAGTACCCGTCCCCAGTTGGCGTCCGCTCCGAACATCGCCGCTTTGGTCAGCGAGGAGCATATCACCGCTTTTGCCGCCGTCTTCGCGTTCTTTTCGTCTTTTGCACCTTTGACCGAGCACTCGATTAATTTCGTCGCGCCCTCGCCGTCGCCTGCGATGTGTTTACACAAATAGACCGTGACCGTGTTGAGCGCCTTCATAAAAATCTCAAAATCCGCGCCCGCTTCGGTGATTTCCGGATTGCCCGCAAGTCCGTTCGCCAGAATCGTGACCATGTCGTCGGTCGAGGTGTCGCCGTCGACGCTGACCATGTTGAACGTGCTCTGAATATCGCT
>DAOPZJ010000105.1 GCA_035353335.1 Oscillospiraceae bacterium
ACTGGATTGCCGCGGGGCATAAAGCCCCTCGCAATGACGATAAAAAGAGGCGCGGCAGGACAAAGGCAAGGCGGGCGATTAGTAATCGCCCCTACGGAGACGACGGGGGGGCGGCGCATCTGGCAGGCCGCAGTCTGTTAAGCTCTGCGCCCTACGGGGAATACCGGGGGCGGACGGCCAATGCGTGCCGTGCCCGGCAGCGCCTTTGCGCCCAAACATTTCCAAAGCTATTTCCGGGTTGACTTTGAAAGCGCTGCGGGGTAAAATGAAACGGACATAAACCAATCCGGGGTTCGTTTGACCCGTTCGGCACAAGCCGAATCACGTCCCCGGAACGCGCGAAAGGATGAAAAAATTCATGAAGAAAAAAATGACCGTTTTTCAGATCACGCCGCTCAACACCGACGTCACCGATTTGAAAAAATTCGAGACATATGCCGCCCGCGCCGCCAAAGCCGGCGCCACCCACATCATCGTCACCGAGGTTGAAAAAAGCCGCTGGATCTGGGAGCGCGATCTGAGCGACCCCTACCCCAACTGGGGGATGCTGAATTCGGCGCTGTTCAAGATCATCGTCCCGAAAGAGCTGAAAAGCTATCTGCCGCAGGACTACGCCGACCGCAATTTCGCGCTGATCAAAAAGCGCTGCGCGATTTTGAAAAAATACGGCCTGAAAGCCGCCGCCTATTTCGCCGAGCCGTTTTATCTGCCCGAGGAGGTCTACCGCGACCACCCCGACTGGCGCGGCCCGCGCTGCGACCATCCCCGCCGCGCGACGAACTATTATTACAGCCCCTGCATGGACAACCCCGAAGTGCTCGCGATGTACCGCAGCGCGATGAAACGCTTGTGCGAAGCCGCCGAGATCGATTACGTCTATTTACATACGAACGACTGCGGCGCGGGCATCTGCCACTCAACGGGGCTTTACGACGGCCCGAACGGCCCCGAAAGCTGCAAAAACATCCCGCTCGCGCAGCGGATTTTAGGCTATTTCCGGGTATTCCGGCAGGGCGCAGCCGACGCGGGCAGAGACATCTTCATCGAGACGAACAGCAACATCGGCTTCAAGGCCGACGAGAGCGTGATGGACGCGGTCTGGCCGCTGCTCGACGACGGCATGGCGGTCAACTTCAAAAACAACAAGGGGCTTCCCCTGTCCTCGCTCGTCGAAGTCAACCACGAATTCACCTACTCTCCCGTGCGCTGCATCCCGTCCTATTTCGAATATCTGCGCCAGCTGCAGGCAGCTTTCGAGAGCGAGAGCACGATCTTGAAAGTATACACCTACGACGACGATCTTGACGGCTTTTTCACGCTCTATGAGATGTTCTGCGAACACCCGACCCGTTCCTTCGCCGACCGCGCCGCGCTGCTCAAAAAATTCGCGGCTAAGGTTGCCGGAGCGCGGAACGCGGGCGCGCTCGTCGACGCGTGGCAGGCGATAGACACTTCATTAAAACATTTTCTCGACACCTGCATTGAGGGCTTTTCGTGGACGAGCGTCAACCAGCGGCTCATCAACCGCCCGTTCGTGCTGTTCCCCGAAGAACTGGATGAAGACGAAAAGAGTTACTGGCGCCCCTACCTGTTCCAGGCCGTCGACGAAAAGCAGGCAAACGACCTTTTGAACAACCAGAACACTTCCTTTATCCGCGGGTATTACGCGGTGTTTCTCGCCTCGAAATGCCTGCAGAAGATGAGGACACAGGTTGAGACCGCGCGGAAACTTTACTTAAAGGTTGCCGAAACCGCGGAGAACGCCGACCTGTTCCGGCTCGCCGCCGACCGTCTTTCGCTGCTGAATTGTTTCGCGAAAAATTACCTGCACGCGATGAAGTTTCAGGATATCGTCGACTCCACCGACTACTCCGAAGAGCCGGAGATCAGCCCGCAGTGGCCGCTCGACGCCGACCCGCGACTGCTTGAATACGAGCGCCTGACCCGCGCCGAGATCGACAACACCTATGAGATCATCCGGCTGATCGAAGGCAGGGAGCGCGAAATGCTGCTGCTCGCTCCGACCGCCGCGCTCGAGGACATCTTCTGGCTGTCGCCGGAGATCACCGGACAGCTGCGCGTCAAGGCGAACACCATGCTCAATCACCAGCTCGACGGCAAGCGGCTTTACAGGACCAATAACAAGTAATTACAGGAGGCACATTTGCTCTCAGATGAAGAAAAAAAGCCCCGCAAAGGGCTTGTCAGGCGCTTTCTGCCCTATTATAAAAACTACGTCCCGATTTTGATATTCGATCTGTTCTGCGCGGCGTTCACCACCGTGTGCGAACTGGTTCTGCCGCTGATCGTGCGTTTCATCACCAACGCCGGAATTAACGACGTCGCCTCGCTGACGGTTTCTGTGATCATCAAATTCGGGGTGCTTTATCTTGCTCTGCGCGTCATCGACACCGCCGCAAACTTCTACATGGCTTCCATCGGCCATGTCATGGGCGCAAAAATCGAGACCGACATGCGCAGGGATATGTTCGGCCATCTGCAAAAACTGTCGTACTCATTTTATGACAATACCAAGGTCGGCCAATTGATGTCGCGCATCACAAACGACCTGTTCGAGGTCACCGAATTTGCCCACCACTGCCCCGAAGAATTTTTCATCGCAGGCATCAAGATCGCCGCCGCGTTCGTGATCCTCTGTCAATACAGCGTTTGGCTGACACTGATCGTGTTCTCGGTCCTTCCGGTGATGATCGTCGTGCTTCAGTTTTTCAATAAGCGCATGCGGGCGGGTTTCCGGGAATCACGGGTCAAAGTCGGCGAATTGAATTCGCAGGTCGAGGACTCCCTGCTCGGCATCCGCGTCGTCAAATCGTTTGCCAATGAGGGCATCGAGATGGACAAGTTCGAAGACGGCAACACCGGATTTTTGAAGATCAAGACCAGGGTCTACCGTTATATGGCGGGATTTCAGGCGACGACCCGGTTTTTCGACGGCGTGATGTACATCGTCATCGTCGTCGCGGGTTCGCTGTTTATGGTGAAGGGCAAGATCACCCCGGCGGATCTGGTGGCCTATCTGATGTATGCAAACGTACTGCTTTCCTCCATCCGCCGCATCGTCGAGTTCGCCGAGCAGTTCCAGCGCGGCATGACCGGCATCGAGCGGTTCTCGGAGATCATGGACACTCCGGCCTCCATCGTCGACAGCCCGGACGCCGTCACGCTGGAAAACGTGCGCGGCGAGATCACGTTCGAAAACGTCTCTTTCAGTTATTCCGAAGAGACCGACAGCGTTTTAAAAGACGTCAACATCCGCATCGCGGCAGGCGAAAACGCGGCGCTGGTCGGACCCTCCGGCGGCGGAAAGACCACGCTGTGCAGCTTGATCCCCCGTTTTTACGATACCTGCGGCGGTTCGATTAAAATCGACGGAGAAGACATCCGCGACTTCACGCTTTCGTCTCTGCGCGGTCAAATCGGCGTCGTGGCGCAGGACGTGTATCTATTCTCGGGCAGCGTGCGCGACAACATCGAATACGGAAAGCCAGGCGCGACCGACAAAGAGATCTATGAGGCCGCAAAGCTCGCGGGTGCGGAGGAGTTCATCGGTGAGCTCCCGAACGGCTATGACACCTACGTCGGCGAGCGCGGCGTCAAGCTCTCGGGCGGTCAGAAACAGCGCATCTCGATCGCGCGGGTGTTTTTGAAAAACCCGCCGATTCTGATTCTCGACGAGGCGACGAGCTCACTCGACAACGAGAGCGAAAAGCTCGTGCAGCAGTCGCTCGAGCGGCTCGCGAAAGGCAGGACCACGCTGACCATCGCCCACCGGCTCACGACCATCCGAAACGCCGACACGATTCTGGTGCTGACCAAAAACGG
>DAOPZJ010000106.1 GCA_035353335.1 Oscillospiraceae bacterium
CGTTCGCTACCTTTTTCCTTCCCTTACTTTGTAACACATCAATTGTAATCCTACACTTTTATTTTGACGCTGAATAAAAAACGGTTGACAAAATGGAAATCCTCGGCTATAATACGTCGTGTTTGACGCACCGAACGGGTGTAGGCAGATCAGTGTAGGGATCTGTGGGAGGTGCTTCTTGTTTCGATTGGCTGACGAAGCGGTTTGTTTCGTCTTATATATTTTGCTTGCGACGTGTTTTTAATTCGGTGGGGAACTATTTATAACCACAGAACTGCCTGCGGTCTTTTTAACCGTCTTTTGAGGTACAAATTTGAAAAATAAAGAACAAAAGAAGAAGGGTAATTTTACCTTTTTATTTAAGATTATGCTGGGGAACTGGCGTTTTTTCTGGACCTGCGTGATCACAATGGCGCTGGGGGTCGGCTTATCTTACATCACCCCGAAAATCGTAGGCGTCACAATCGATTCGGTCATCGGAACGCTGGATTTCAATTTGCCGCAGCAGCTTAAAGATTATATCTTACAACTCGGCGGGAGAGATTTTCTGCTGACTCACCTGTTCATCTGCGGTTTGCTCGTTTTTGCGGTCGCGGTGTTTTCCGCCGTGTTCAATTACATACGCAACTATTCGGGCGCTCAACTGGCACAGCATCTTTCTTATAAATTGCGCAAGACACTGTTTGGTCACATCCAACGGCTGCCGTTTTCGTGGCATAAATCCATTCAGACCGGCGACATCATGCAGCGATGCTCGTCCGATGTGGACACGATATGTAATTTTGTTTCAGGTCAGTTTACCGATGTCGTCCGCATCGTCTTTATGCTGGTTATCGCTTATGTGTTGATGTTTTCGATCAATACGAAACTCGCATTGGCCTGTTTGGCATTCGTACCGGTAGTCATCGGTTACTCGGGTGGGTTTTACGGCAGAATCGCAAAACGGTTCCTGTTGGCCGATGAAGCGGAAGGCCGCATGCATGCCATCGCACAGGAGAATTTCACCGGTGTTCGGGTCGTTAAGGCTTTCGGCCGCGAACGGCAGGAGCTTGATCGCTTCATGGCGGGCAACGACGAATACGCCAACCTGTGGATTAAAACCGGCGAACTATTGGGCTGGTATTGGAGCATCGGCGACTTGATCAGTGCTTCTCAAACGGCCTTGCTGTTGATTTACGGTACTTTCCTGACAGTTCACGGTGAAATGAGTCCCGGTGAAATTATCGTTTTCGTCATGTACGGCGGGATGCTGGCATGGCCAATGCGCCGTCTCGGCAGAACCCTCGGTGAGATGAGCAAGGCAGGCGTTTCCATCGGAAGAATTAACGAAATCCTTTCGGTAAAGGCCGAACAGGATGAAGAAACCGATTTATCACCGGAAATCAAGGGCGACATCAAATACGAGCATGTCAATTTCGGGTTTGACAATGCCGAAGTCTTGCGCGATGTTTCGTTCGAGCTCAAAGCCGGTCAAACATTGGCGATCTTGGGAGGAACCGGCAGCGGAAAGTCAACGCTGCTGCACCTGCTGAACCGCCTTTATGACCTCGACGAGGAAAAAGGGCAGGGAAAGATCACGATCGATGGCATCGGCATCAATAAAATCAGTCGCAGACATCTGCGCCGTAATATCGCAATGGTGCTTCAGGAGCCGTTTCTGTTCTCCGATACCATCGATAATAACTTGAAATTGGCTGCGCCTGAAACGACTCATGAGGACATCGAATCGGCGACCTGTACGGCGGAAATTCACAATTCGATTCTCGAATTCCCGAAGGGCTACGAGACCCTGATCGGAGAAAAAGGCGTCACGCTCTCGGGCGGACAGAGACAGCGTGTTGCGATTGCGCGGGCATTGGTTGAAGATGCGCCGGTGCTGGTGTTCGACGATTCGCTCTCTGCGGTTGACGTCGAGACCGACAGCAAGATCCGTTCCGCGCTTAAAAAACGCACTAAGGATACGACAACCATCATCATTTCGCACCGCATTTCGACGCTGATGGACGCAGATGTCATCATGGTGCTCTCGGAGGGTAAAATCGCCGAGATGGGAAATCATGCGGAACTTTTGAAACTAAACGGTATATATAGCTCCATCTTCAACATCCAGAGCATGTTTGAGGAGGAGATGGAAACGGAGGTGGGCGCAAATGGCGGCGGAAATCAATCAAAATAATTACGACGAGTACGCGCTCAGCAATAAATTCGAATTCAAAGAGTGGAAACGCTTGTTCGTTTTCCTTAAAAAGCACAAGCGATATCTGATTCCGCTTCTTTGCTGCACAATGATTACGGCTTGTGTCGACTCTCTGATACCGTATTTCTCCCGGTATGCATTCAATGTTTACGTCGGCGGAAATACCACACAGGGAATCCAATGGTTTATCCTGCTGTATTCAGTCGCGATACTGATTCAGGTCACCGGAACGATTATCTTCATCCGCAACTCGATGAACCTCGATCTACGGGTAGGCAGAGATATGCGCAACGCCTGCTTTGAGAAACTGCAGCGGCAATCACTTTCCTATTTCAACGTCACACCGGTCGGATATCTGCTTGCGCGTGTACTCAACGACACCGCGAGCTTGGGCGGTATGCTCGCCTGGGGTCTTGCCGATACGGTCTGGACCACCTGTTATCTGACCTTCTGTTCGGTCTCTATGTTCATTCTGAACTGGAAACTGGCATTACTCGTCATGTTGGTACTGGTCGGATCGATAGTCATCTTGCAGCTGATGCAAAAAAACATCCTCAAATTGAACCGCGAAGTACGCAGAACCAATGCGAAACTGACCGCTGTGTTCAATGAGGACATCACCGGCGCAAAGACCATCAAAACGCTCGCCGTCGAGGACAGCGTCTGCCATTCGTTTGATAACATCAACACAGAATTGCGTACTAAAGCGCTGCGGTCAAGGCGCCTGCGTTCAGTGTTCCAGCCGATCATACTGGTTCTTGGCACGATGATATTGGCGGTTGTAATTTCCTCGGGCAGCGGTTTTGCCGGCGACGCCGAAGGACTCGGCACGCTGGCGGTGTTTATCGCTTATGCGCTTTCAATCATTGACCCGATCTCGAACATTACCGACTTTTCGGTCGATCTGATCGCGCTTCAAGTCAACGTAGAGCGTATTAACCGCTTAATTGATGCAGAACCGTTGGTCAAAGACCGCCCCGACATCGTTGAAAAATACGGCGACATCTTCGAGCCGAAACGCGAGAACTGGGAGCCGATCAAAGGCGACATCGAATTCGACGACGTGACTTTCCGCTATCCGGACGGTAATGTCGATGTATTATCGCACTTTAATCTCAAAATCAAATCCGGCAGCTGCATCGCCATCGTCGGCGAGACCGGCGCGGGCAAATCAACCCTCGTCAACTTGGCCTGTCGGTTTTTTGAGCCGACCGAGGGTAGAGTGCTGATCGACGGCGTCGATTACCGCGAGCGCTCGATCAACTGGCTGCATTCCTCCATCGGTTATGTACTTCAGCAGCCGCATCTGTTCTCGGGCACGATTAAAGAGAATATCCGTTACGGCAATCCCGACGCCACCGACGAAGAGATCATCGAGGCCGCCAAGGTCGCCTGCGCGCATGATTTTATTTCAAATCTCAAGGACAGCTACGACTCCAACGTCGGCGAGGGCGGCGATCTGCTTTCGACCGGACAGAAACAGCTGATCTCCATCGCCCGCGCGGTGGTTGCGAATCCGCGCGTCTTCGTGCTCGATGAAGCGACCTCATCGGTCGACACCGAGACGGAACAGCTGATTTCTAAAGTCATTTCGACCGTGCTTGAAAACCGTACCTCGTTCAT
>DAOPZJ010000107.1 GCA_035353335.1 Oscillospiraceae bacterium
GCGTTGCGCAGAAGTCCGACGCCAAGATCACGGCGATGGGCGAATACACCTACGCAATCGCCACAACCGGTGCTGACACCGGCAAGGGCTTCTCGGTCGGCAAAGTGACCAAGGTCGAGAAGAAGGGCACCATCACAATCACCAACTATTGGGACAACACCCGCGGCATGAACAATGCAGCATCCGGTCTGTCCAACTACAACAAGGCGATCACAGTTCTCGCAGTCCGTATCCCGGCAGGCGCAACAGTTGCGGTATCTGCTCCGGCAGCCGGCGTAGAAGCGAATGTGGTCGGACTTGAATACGGCACATTGGGCCTGAATACGGTCGACGGTCTGGTTGACGCGTATGTGACGATCGAGTATTCCACAATCGGCGACACGACCTTCACACTGACAGTCAACTATGACGACGGCCCGAACGACGGCGTCAAGGGCTACACCGGCTTCAGCAGAAGCTGGGATGTCAAGACGACGTGGGTTGTCAGAACATCCGCTGATCCCGACACGACGAATGCTGCATCCGTGGCTTACAACAAGTTCACGAGCACACTGGGCAAGACCCTGACGCCGGCAGCGGCCGTCATGCCGTCCAACCCGAATGAAGCTCAGGTAAAGAGCTCCTCTCCGTCCGTGGCCCCGACATCCACCCCGTCCGCGACAAGCACCCCGGCGATGGGCAATCCGTTCAACGCGATTGCGTATATCATCACCATCGGCGCTTCCGCGATCGGCGGCATCTCCACCCTGGTCATCCGTAAACGCAAGTAAGCTAAAGCTTCCTTGCGTTCTGAAGAATTCCTCTGACGAGCAATTCTTCTCACGCAAGTAACTGCTCATCATTTGCGCTCTGAAGAATTTCCCTGACGGGCAATTCTTCCCGGATTAAAAAAAAGAGGCCCCCCGGTGAAAACCGGGGGGCCTTTCCCTTTCTGCGAAAGCTGCGGGGGACTTTTGCGATTATGAAATGATTCGAATGAATACTGTGTTGACATTTATTTGCCGAATGGGTATAATAAAAAACATCGAAAGGTGGCTCGGGCAAATGGAAAAAAAGAAGCTCAATCCGAAAAAACGCACCTTAATTGCGGTTGAACTTCTTGAGCAGCGTTATCCGGAAGCAGTTTGCTCGCTTGATTATGAGGAACCTTTCCGGCTGATGGTCAGCGTCCGGCTCTCGGCGCAGTGCACCGACGAGCGGGTAAATCTGATCGCGCCCGTATTATTTAAAAAGTATCCGACAACACAAGATTTCGCAAAAGCCGATCAGACTGAACTGGAAAAATATATTTTTTCATGCGGTTTTTATCACTCCAAGGCAAAAGACATCATCGGCGCGGCAAATGCGGTTCTTGAAAAGTTCGACGGAAAAATTCCCGATAATATGGAGCAGCTGCTGAGTATACCGGGAGTCGGCCGGAAAAGCGCCAACCTTCTCTTGGGCGATATTTACAAAAAACCCGCCGTGGTGGCGGACACGCATTGCATCCGGATTTCGAACCGTCTGGGACTTTGCAAAAAGACAGATCCGTATAAAGTGGAAATGGTGTTAAAAGATATTTTACCGCCCGAAAAAAGCAACGATTTCTGCCATCGGCTGGTCCTGTTCGGCAGGGAGATCTGTACGGCGCGTTCGCCGAAATGCCTTGAATGCCCGCTTTTTGAAATCTGTGAAAACAAACCGGTACCGGAAAACGGCCGGAGAAGCAAAGAAAGGGAGAACTGAATGAAAACCCTTTTAAAAAGAACGATTATTGTAACAATTGCGCTGGTTATTCTATCGGCAATGACTGCCGGCTGCGCGAAGACCCCGGTGAAGGAAGTTGTCGACGGCATCGATGCCGCCTTTACGGACGAAGTCGGAACCACCGCAGTCCCGGTCGGACGGACGGAACTTTCAAAAGAGGATTTTTTGGCGAAAACCGGCCTGAACGACGCTGATATCAGGGACTATTACGGCGTTGTCAGTTCCGACGACGGCTACTGCGACCGCATCATCGCCGTGCGCGTTTCCAAAAATTCAATTGAAACGGTGAAGGCGGGCCTCACGAAGATGAAAACCGATTTGACGGCATATTACCGTTCTTATTCGGTCAACGGTTCTTACCAGCGCGCAAAAGCTTCTCAGATTATTGAACGCGGCGACTGCTTGTTTTATGTCTGTCTGGGTTTGATGCCGACCGATACCGACGCGCCGCTGGAATTCGGGATCGATCTGGATTTGGCGGTCAAAATAATCGATACATATTACCCGCCGGAAAATGCAAAGTAAGTGAAAATTGTAATGTTTAAAATGTAAAAAGTATTTGGATAAAAACAACCCCTGCTGCCGATTATATTAGGCAGCAGGGTTTTGTAATTTACGGGGATAATTTCAACGGAGCGACGAGGGCGTCGCTCCCTGCGAAAAGTTGAACGTTCTCACTCCATGCTGTGCCAGTAATCGGTGACGTCGTCGTTTTCGTCGAGCGCATCGGTCAACCGGTTGAGCTTTATAAGCGCCTCTTCGTCGGTGACTTTTGTATAAGTCGTCGGGATGTAGGCCGTCTCTTCGGACTCGAGTTTATATCCCGCTTTTTGCAGAGCGGCGCCGACGGTTTCGAGATCGGCGGTCGCGGTGGTGATGACAAAACTCTCATCTTCAAGAGTGATGTCTTCGGCGCCGGCGTCGATGCAGGCCTCTGTCAGCTTTTCTTCGTCGATATCTTCGGCGTTGACGGTGATGACGCCTTTTTGGTTGAACATAAACGAAACGCAGCCGGTTTGACCGAGGTTTCCGCCGGTTTTATCGAAAAAATGGCGCAGATCGCCGGCGGTGCGGTTGCGGTTGTCGGTCATGGTCTCGACCATAAAAGCGACGCCTGCGGGGCCGTAGCCCTCGTACATGATGACTTCATATTCGTCTTTATTATCCGCACCGGCTGCCTTTTTGATGGCGCGCTCGATGTTGTCGTTCGGTACGTTGTTGGCCTTTGCCTTGGCAACGAGCGTATACAATTTAAAGTTGGTTGACGGATCGGCGCCGCCTTCGCGTACGGCAATTGAGATCTCGCGGCCCATTTTGGTGAAGACTTTTGCCTTCGCGCCGTCGGTAATCTCCTTTTTGCGTTTGATATTATTCCATTTGGAATGACCGGACATAAAACCCCTCCGTATCCAGAATGCGAAGGTATTTTATCACATTTTATTAAAAACTGCAACCCCGATTGTGATGGTTTGTGGAAAAAATCCGAAAACGATTGACATTGACAAAAAGTTATCTTATAATGGCTTTATGAATTTGTTTCGGGGGTTCTGAATTATGGCTTCACTGCAAAAGCGTCAGGGCATGGCGCGTAAAATTATTCGCCGGGCAGTCTGTTCCGTCTGTGTGGTTATAATGGTTTTTTCTGCTGTAATGGCTTGCTCTAAGTTAAACGCAAAAGCAAAAATCCTGGACGATGACACCGGTCTGTATTCACAGACAAAGCAGATGCAGGAACCGTATATCACCAGAGTTGATGGTTATAAACGCAACGCGAAGCTTTATTATGCGTCTTCCGATTTGGGAACGTTCATCAGTCAGGTCAACTTCGACCTGGTCGATCAGATCAATGCCGATAATAATGAAATCGGCCTTTTCACGGCGCAATATAAACAATTGATAAAGAATCTTCCCAAAGATACCGATCATTATATGCTTCGGAAAATCTTTGCGACTTTTGACAGCCAATCGTTATTTGATATGTGGCTTGCCAGTTTCCAAAAAGCGACCATCACCCCGTATCTCGAACAAATCCGCGGGCTCGAATGGCAGATGTTCGGCTGGTACGCCG
>DAOPZJ010000108.1 GCA_035353335.1 Oscillospiraceae bacterium
CAGCTAAGATATTATTGACATAAAAGACATGGTTTCATATACTTTAACCCACAAAAGGGAAATTTTTATCAAAATCAAATACATAAGGTCTGCAAGAAATGATCTCGCTGTCTCCCGTATCCTGCCTTTGCTTTTGACCGTAGAATATTTCTGCACATACTATAAAGATTGACGTGTCCGGATGGTTATGAACGAAGAAAAAATTCAATCAGACGAAAATGTTGCCGAAAAAGAGAAGCTGAAGACTGAAGAGCCCTCTCTCTATCGGGTCATCCTTCTTAATGATGACTATACAACCATGGAATTTGTGATTCATGTGCTGGAGACAGTGTTCCACAAGCCGCTTCCCGAGGCTACCCGGATAATGCTGAATGTACATAAAAATGGGGTTGGTCTGTGCGGTGTTTACACGCATGAGATTGCCGAAACAAAGGTAGCTGAAGTGCATGCAATGGCGGCCGAAAATCAATTCCCGCTGAAATGCACGATGGAGAAAGAATGATCAATAAAGAGTTGAGCCTGATGCTGGATGCGACTTTCCAGGATGCAAAGAACCGGCGCCATGAATACCTTACTACTGAACATATCCTGTTCGCGCTCGTACATGACGAGCTCGGCATAGACATCATAACGGGCTGTGGTGGCGATGTCGTCAGGATAAAGGAAGCCATCGAGGCATTTTTCGCCAGGAACATACCCACGCTGCCGCCGGGGAAGAGCTCGGAACCTGTGCCTGCCCTCGGCTTCCATAGGGTTATCCAGCGGGCCATAACCCATATCCAGTCGGCGGAAAAGGCGGAGGTCGAAGCAGGCGATCTGTTGGCAGCGCTTTACGGTGAACCCGATTCCTTTGCCGTGCATTTTCTTGAACAGGAAGGCATCTCACGTCTTGATGTGCTGAATTATATATCCCACGGCAGCGCGGGCTTAAGCAGGTTTCAACAGCACGAATCGCCGTCTGAAGAACCGACTCGCGAATCAGCCCCCGGCCAAACGGAGCCGAAGCGGCCCGTGTCGCAAGATCCCTTGAAACTCTATACCATTAACCTGAATGAAAAGGCTGCCGCAGGAGAGATAGATCCGCTGGTAGGCCGTGAAGACGAGCTTAAGCGTACCATACAGGTGCTCTGCAGGCGCCGGAAAAACAATATCGTGTTCGTCGGTGAACCGGGTGTCGGCAAGACCGCGCTTGTTGAAGGTCTTGCGCTGAATATTCACCGGGGTTCCGTCCCTGATCCGCTCAAGGATACGACCATTTACTCGCTCGACATGGGAGCGTTGCTTGCAGGCACAAAATACCGGGGCGATTTCGAGGCACGCTTGAAGGCCACTATAAAGGATCTTGTAAAGATTACCGGCGGCATACTCTTCATTGATGAGATTCATACTATTGTCGGAGCGGGAGCAACAAGCGGCGGTTCGATGGATGCATCGAACATATTGAAGCCGGTACTGAATTCCGGCAGACTGCGCTGCATCGGCGCCAGTACGTATGAGGAATTTAAAAACCATTTCGAGAAAGATCGCGCCCTTTCAAGGCGGTTCCAGAAGATAGAAATTTACGAGCCCACCATAGAGGAAACGGTTGATATATTGAAAGGTCTGCGTTCCTATTATGAGGAGTTCCATGGTGTCCGTTATACAGACTCTGCAATCAAGACTGCCGCCGAACTTTCCGCAAAATATATAAACGAAAAATTTATGCCGGACAAGGCCATTGACGTGATAGACGAGGCAGGTGCCACGCGAAAGCTGCGAGGCTGCGGCAAAGGAAAACTTGTGGTCGGTGTAAAAGAAATCGAGGGCATTGTCGCCCATATCGCCAGGATACCCTCCCTGAACATATCCGCGTCCGATACAGAGAAATTGAAGGATCTGGAAGCGGAACTGAAAGCTGCGGTCTTTGGACAGGACAGCGCCATCCATTCGCTGGTCTCTGCCATCAAGAGATCGCGCGCCGGGCTTGGCATTCCCGAGAGGCCGATTGGCGCCTTCCTCTTCGCGGGGCCGACGGGTGTCGGCAAGACGGAAGTCTCAAAGCAAATGGCAAACGTGCTCGGTGTAAAATTCATCCGCTTTGATATGAGCGAATATATGGAAAAGCATACTGTATCGAGGCTAATAGGAGCGCCCCCGGGCTATGTCGGTTTTGACCAGGGCGGCATGCTGACCGATGAGATAAGGAAACATCCATACTCCGTGCTGCTGCTCGATGAGATCGAAAAAGCGCACCCCGACATCTTCAGCATATTGCTGCAAGTGATGGATTACGCTACACTGACGGACAATAATGGGAAGAAGGCCGACTTCCGCAATGTCATCCTCATAATGACGTCCAATGCGGGCGCAAAAGAGATGGATATGGGCGCCATAGGATTCGGCGACAGAAAAGCCGATGCCAGATCAAAAGGCGGCGAGGCGATAAAAAAACTCTTTAACCCTGAATTTAGAAACCGGCTGGACGCGATCATTACCTTCAACTCGCTCACTCCTGCAGTTATGAAAAAGGTAGTCGATAAATTTATCAGTGACCTGGGCAGGCAGCTCGGGGGGAAAAAGGTGAAGATAGAAGTTACCGATGCCGCCAGGAACTGGCTTACCGAAAATGGGTACGACGATAAATTCGGCGCAAGGCCTCTGTCGAGGCTTATTCAGACGGAGATCAAAGATGCCCTCTCCGAGGAACTGCTTTTCGGTAAATTGAAAAAGGGCGGCAGTGTAACGGTTGACCATAAAGAAGGACGCCTCGAATTCAATTATCGCCCTCTTGATTAAATTAACAGCATGACCGTTTACAGATTGACCAAAGAACTCGTTTTTCCGCCGCCCGAACTGGCCGACGACGACGGCTTGCTCGCCGTTGGCGGCGATCTGAGCGTTGACCGGCTGGTGCTCGCCTATTCGATGGGGATCTTCCCCTGGTATTCCAGCAAATCTCCCGTTCTCTGGTGGTCGCCTGATCCCCGCATGGTCTTATTTCCGAAAGAACTGAAGGTCTCGCGCACCCTGCGACAGACTATGAAAAAAGGCATTTATCGCATCACAACCAATGCCGCTTTTGAAGATGTCATCAGCAACTGTGCCACCATAGCCAGAAAGGGAGAAAACGGCACATGGATAACCGATGATATGATAGAGGCATATATTCGCCTGCACAAGGCCGGTTATGCCCACTCCGTCGAGGCATGGGACGGCGCTGAACTTGCCGGCGGCCTCTATGGAATAGTGATGGGCAAGGTGTTCTTCGGTGAATCGATGTTCGCCAAAAAGAGCGACGCGTCAAAGGTTGCCTTTGCCACTTATGCCGTACAGCTTGCGGAAAAGGGATTTGAACTGATCGACTGCCAGGTGACCACGGAACATATGAAAAGATTCGGCGCAAGAGAAATCACACTTGCCGAGTTTATCAAACATTTAAGAAAAGCCCTGCATTAACTAAATCTCTATCGCCAATAAACAATGGTTCAAAATTTTTCTCCCCTGCTTTTGACGCAGAATTTTTCATTCCTGTAGGCAGAGCAAAAAGTGCAACGATTATGCGAGGGTCAGATTAACCGATCAAGGCAGATCAAGAGGTCAAATCTGCTATTAACTTATATACGGCAATAAGTAAGAGCGTCGCGGCATTGTTTCCGTTTTCAATGGGCCAAATTGTCTGCTGATACGATAAACAAAGAAGGCCTGCTGGAAATCATCAAAAAATT
>DAOPZJ010000109.1 GCA_035353335.1 Oscillospiraceae bacterium
TTCATTTTCAAATTGTATGCTATAAGTGTTATTTGGATGTGATTTTATATAAATCGCATAAAAACTTCCTCTCCCTTCACCCTCAAAAATCAACTTATTGATTCCATCTATATTTACTTTATATATTTTTTTTAAGTTATCTTCTTTTCCTGTTCCAAGTATAATTATGGGTGTATTGTCATTGAGCATCCCGATGCTGAACAAATCATAACCATCAGCTTGAGGAAGCGAAGCGAGTTCCGATATTTGTGGCTCATTTATTTTTAATTCTGGTGTGGTACAGGAAATAAATAAAAACAAGCTACAAAGTATTGATAAAAAAGCAATAATTGATTTTTTCATGATGAATCTCCTTTTAAAACAGGCGGGAATAAATCAAATTCCCGCCTGTTTTATTGATTATTTTATTAATACCAATTTAGATAGGCATAAGGAAACGCGGATTTTAAAGTAAGGTCTCCGCTATATTCTACCCAAGTCCCTGAAGTAACAGAACCATAGTTTTCGTTCGGATGCACTTCGAAATGAAGATGATTACCGCCGCTATCCATTCCAGTTATTCCCTCATATCCCAATAAGTCCTCTTTTGCTATCGTTTGACCTAGTGTAAATGTAGGAATAAGTTTCAGATGTTCATATACTGATGTAGCGCCTAAGTTGCTATCATATACACAAACAGCACCCCATGTAATATTCGTACCGTTATATATTCCTGGAGTAACCGAATATACCGCGTGTTCTTTATTATTCCCAGTATATTGAAGATCAACACCTTCATGGCATCCAGTCGTTCCTTTATCTTCTCCGAAGATGTTGTAATCATAGTACAGATATGAGCTCGTATTAAATACATCTTCGGCTCCACTGAGGCATTGAGATGAATAATATGCTGCGGATTGCCGTATCGACACCCAAGGATGGAAATACCCTTGTATTCCAACGCCGGTTATTCCAGGATAATTTGGGGGATCCGGCCATAATTGAAAATCGCTGAAGGGAGCGTATTCTTGGATAGGAGAAGTGTAAATATTCCTAAATTTTAAAGAGTTTTTAGAAGAAAAATTTGCAATTGTCAACACTGTTGATTTCCCCGGAGCCACTTTTTCATACTCGGCAATCATCAATTTCATGATATTGTCGTCTATATCAAGAATTTCTTTATATAGATAACCGTGATTGATGATAAACCGAATGAAATCCTCCGTATATCCTTTTTCTTTTAACAGTTTATCTGTTTTTTCATCCCGTTTGTTGATCGGTTCCGAAGGCAGATTAACTTCGACATACTCTGGATTTACGATTTTTCCCGTACTAAGGATTTTTGAAAGCTGCGCCCTTGTTAAAGATTCGAAATCCTTATCCGTGCAACCGTACGCCCTTAATATATTTTTTTGATTTTCGTTAAGAATCACCCTGTCCGTCGGAGAATCGCTCGCATAAACCGAAAGATTGAATATCATCATACATGACATAATAATACACAAAATCATCATCAACTTTTTCAAACTAAATCTCCTTTTCATAAATTTTGAACATCTTTCTAACCAATACCGGATTGAATTTATCCGATATGGGAATATCGTCAAAAATCAAAATCACCCGCTTGCATAAACACGTTGGTCTTTTCATTTCAACCCCTCTCTTTCGTTACCAGTTTTATTATAATTTTCTTTTTTTGGTATGTCAATAGTAAATTTGTAATTTATCATAAAAATTTTAATATATTTTTATTTTTATTGTGCATTATTTAAAATGATACTTAAATGATGCTTGCTAACATAATTTTTCTTTTATCAGCGTCTACTTAATCAAACACTTTTTGCCCATGCCGATCAAATCCTTACGGCCCGCTTTTTCGAGCGCCTGTTTCACCAGCTGTCGATTTTTCGGCTCACGGTATTGAATCAGCGCCCTTTGCATCGCTTTTTCAAACGGGTCGGTCGGCACAAACACCGGCGACATGTCCCGCGGGTCGATGCCCGTGTAATACATGCAGGTCGAGACCGTCGACGGCGTCGGGTAAAAATCCTGCACCTGCATCGGGTTCAATCGGTTGTCGCGCAGGTATTCCGCCAGCGCAATCGCCTCTTTCAATCCGCTGCCCGGGTGCGAAGACATCAGATACGGCACTACATATTGCTTTTTGCCGTCTTTTTCGGTGCGCTTTTCAAACGCCTTGCAAAACTGGTCATATACCTTCGCGGGCGGTTTTCCCATGCGCTTCAACACCGAGTCGCACACATGCTCGGGCGCGGCGCGAAGCTGTCCGCTGACATGGTGCTTGACCAGCGCGTCGAAAAACGCGGGATTCGGGTCGGCCAGCAGATAATCGTACCGGACACCTGAGCGCACAAACACCTTTTTCACGCCCGGAAGCGCCCGCAGTTCGGTGAGCATCCGCAGATATCCGCTGTGGTCGGCTTTCAGATTCGGACAGGGCTGCGGGAACAGGCACTGCCGATTTTGACACGCGCCCTGTTTGAGTTGTTTGTCGCAGGCAGGACGGAAAAAGTTTGCGGTCGGGCCGCCGACGTCGTGGATATATCCTTTGAATTCGGGATCGGCGATCATCAGTTTGGCTTCTTTAACGACTGATTCAACGCTGCGGCTCTGCACGATCCGTCCCTGATGGAATGTGAGCGCGCAAAAACTGCACCCGCCGAAACAGCCCCGGTTGACCGTCAAGCTGAACTTGACCTCGTTCAGCGCCGGAACGCCGCCCGCCGCCTCATACATCGGATGGTAATTGCGCATATAGGGCAGCTCGTACACCGCGTCAAGTTCTTCGGTGGTCAGCGGAAACTGCGGCGGATTTTGCACCACATAAGTCCCGTTTCCGTAGGCCTCGACAAGCGGCTTGGCCGAAAACGGGTCGGTGTTTTCATATTGCTGGGCAAAACTGCGGGCAAATGCCTGTTTGTCCGATTTGACTTTATCAAACGACGGCAACGTAATATGCCCGCGCATCCCGGTCATATCGTGGGTGCTGTAGACCGTACCGCGAATGTGCGTCAGATCGCCGCCGTTTTTGAGCGCATCGGCGGCCTCGACAATGGCCTTTTCGCCCATGCCGTAAATGAGCAAATCAGCGGCGCAGTCGAGCAAAACCGAACGGCGGACGCTGTCGGACCAAAAATCATAATGCGACAAGCGGCGTAAGCTGGCCTCGATGCCGCCGATGATGATCGGGACGTCTTTATAGGTGTGCCGAATCAGGTTGCAATAGACAGTCAAAGCGCGGTCGGGACGCTTGCCGGGAACGCCGCCGGGGGTGTAGGCGTCGTGGTCGCGGCGGGTTTTGTTGACGGTATAGTGGTTGACCATGCTGTCCATATTGCCGCTCATGACCAAAAAGCCCAACCGAGGCTTGCCGAAGACGTCGATGCTCTTCGGGTCGTTCCAATCGGGCTGGGCGATGATGCCGACACGATAGCCGGCGTGTTCGAGCACGCGGCTGATAACGGCATGTCCGAAGGACGAGTGATCGACGTAGGCGTCGCCGATGACATAGGCGAAGTCGACGCCGTCCCACCCGCGTTTCTT
>DAOPZJ010000110.1 GCA_035353335.1 Oscillospiraceae bacterium
TTATATACTTTCATTTAATAAGATCTCATAAAAAATGACTGTAAGGACAATGTATGTTACCTGACGAAACAGCATTATCTATATATCCTGTGAACAGAGATCAGGGTGTCATAAAACCGGTTTATATTTTTAATGAAGATCATTATACCGGTCAAAACTGGGATTGACTGCGATTTCAATACAGCAAAATACTGGAATTGTAACCGAAATGTAACTGAGATAAGATATAATTTATTTATTCCCTCGGTCGGGCAGGCAGCATTTATAGCAGAAAGGCGAATGTCAAATGGAAAAACACATCAGTTTACGGCTTTTCCTGGTCGTCATCTTCGTCTTCATCGGAGCTGCGGTATTAATCGCCAAACCTTTGATGAGAAGCGGGAAGGCCCCTGTTTATAAGATGAATAATACCTCCGCCGTTTCCGCCGCCGGTGTCGTCACGATTCAAGAGGAAGCGACGGCGACAGCGGTTCCCGCGGATTCCGGCGAGAATAACCGATGGATTTTGCTTGCAATTGCGGTAACCGTCATCAACTTGGCCGGTTCTGTCGCAATCATATTCATCACAAGCAAAGAAACCTCCAAGGCCTGATAAAACAATAGATTTAAAGGGACGGCTTAAGCCGTCCTTTTTCTTTCATAGAGTAATTAAAGTACATACGTCTTACTATATGGACCGTTCGGTTATTTTATGTTTTTACGCTGAATTCTGCGCCGTTCGATGCGTTTCTGTGTCATCGCTTCGAGGCACTGCCGCTGCAGCTTTTCGATGCGGCTGCGCTTTTTTGAACTCATATCAGGCTCGACCGGCGGTAGAATGTGTAGACGGAGACAGCGTTTGCGTTTATACCACGCAAAAAAGCCGCGCGGTCGTTCGAGTGTCAAAATCATCGGAAGAACGGGAGCGTTATTGTCTGCGGCAATGCGGAACGCGCCCGGGTGAAAATTTCGAAGCGTGTGGCAGTAGGGTTTCAACACAGCTTCGGGGTAAATTTGAACATAATTTCCACGGCTGAGCGCTTTGCCGGCCGCCAAAAGCATATCATTTACCTGATGCGGATTTTTTGAGATCGGAATGCCGCCGAGCAGGCGGATCAGATGTCTTGCAAACGGAATTTTAAAGTTGGTATCCAATGTTACAAAATAGCCGCGCAAGTTCCAAAGCGCGAGATAGATCATCGTGCAGTCGAGCGGGTGGATGTGGTTGCAAACTGTAACCGCGCCTCGTTTTTTCAGCGCTTTCAGATTCTTGCGTCCGTAAACCCGAAACCCGAGGGCGATATAATTAAACACAGATAACAGCGGTACAATGATAATGCGCAGCAGCACCGAGAGGACCGTTTGCCCCCATCCATCGCGCAGATAGTCGAAATCGGAACCGATTTCGAAAGGACACGTCTCACGAAAGTGCAGGACATGTTCGTCCTCTTCTTTTTTGCTTCGGCTTCGCACGGTCGGGTCGTTCATTTCGCGTTCGCCTCTCTGACCGGGACAGCTTCTCTCGATGCGTCCTCGATGGCTTCGTAAAACATCTTTTCAGCCTCGTAAACGCAGGTCTCGAGATTGTATTTTTCGCCCATAACGGCATATTTTTTACCCATCTCCCGCCGCTCTTCCGGGTGTTCATACCAATAATCAATTTGTTTCGAGAGGTCTTTGGGGTCATCCGCAATAAAGAGAGAGCGCTCGTCGAGCGCAAACTGAGGCGTTGCGCTCTTTTCGCTGTCAGCGATGATCGGCACAAGGCCGCTTGCAAACGCCTCCATGCACGACATCGCCTCGATCTCGGCGTTCGCCGCGTGGACATAAAGGTCGCTCATGGCAATAACGTCGAGCAGATCAGATTTTTTAAAAAAATTGAAAATCGGAGGATTCGGAAGAGAAGTTCCGAGTTTTTTAAGCATATCCCGTTTGGGACCCTGACCCGCGAAAATCAACTGAATCCGTTCTGCATAACGGTTCATTTTGACCGCTCTGATGATCAGTTCGTGCCGCTTTTCACGCGAATATCTGCCGACAGATAAAATTACGAATTTATCTTTCAGCTCGGGCGGCTTTTCTTTTTTGCGCAGTCCAACGAAATCCGGGTCGATGCCGTTGGAGATCACATGCAAATGCGACCGGTACCCGGTTTTGCGCAGCTCATTTGCGATGAATTCGCTGGGGCAGTGAATATGGCCGCAATATTGATAGATATAGTGGTTAAACCATAAATAGATCAATTTATTGATATTCTTAAACTTGTCGAGATAGATCGAGGAAGTGACGTTTTCCGGCTGGCAATGGAAAGCCGCCGTATAGGGTATTCCGAGCTCTCTTGCGATCATGATTCCGTGGTGTGACAGCGCAAACGGAACGAGAAAATGTACGATATCGGCCCAGCCGACGGCGCATTCGAGCACCTCGTCGTCAGGGCTAGCAAAAGTCATGCCTTGCTTGGCTACGAGTTTATCGAAAAATGGTATGTACTGCTTCGGAACGCTGTAGGAATCCGCATAGAGTCCGGGGTCTCGGGATTTCCCGGTGCTGACGATTCGAATCTCATGTCCGTGGTCGGCAAGCACTTTGGCGAAGCGTCTGGCGGAAATGGTCATTCCGTTATTCGCTTCGTAAAACTGGTCGATCACAAGCAGGATTTTCACAGCTTCCCCTTCTTCCAAATTGAGTTGGCAACATGTTACCACGGCGCGCCAAAAATTGCAAGTTATTGGATTTGAGCCGTCTGCGAGCCCTATTAATATGAATAAAAAGCGCTTTTTATACCTCTTGCGCCGCGATTCGGTCGAGCCGGGCATTTCGGAAATATAAACATAAATCCGCCGTCACCATCAACAGATTCAGCACATAAAACCAGAAGACATATGTAAGATTGCCCGAGAGCAGTTTCCAGGCAATACCGCTTGTATAGCCGACGATGATAAAAACCAAAAAAACGGGGCTTTTGCCCTTTGCGGTCCGGCAACGCCACGATTTGGCGATCGAGACCGGCCAAGAGACCCCGAAACATAAAACCATAATTAATTCGAAAATTTCCGGCAAAAAGATAACTTCCTTTCAGATGTTGTGTTAAAAATATTATTCAATAAACAGCGTCAGATCAAACGCCTTTTTACCATCGGTGCTGCCGCGGAAATATAAAATGTCGGATTCCCGGTACACAGATTCAGAGAGCAAAAAGGTGTCGCCGCGCCGCAGTTCGCTGTGAAAAGTGATTTCAAGCCGCCGCAGAGTTTTGGCTCGTTCCTCGTCGGTCATCACGTCATACGCAAAATCGGTATAGCGGGCGTTGTTGAGATGTCCGAGCGCGTCGACCTGGCTGTTTCGCACCGTGAAGGTCTCGACAGGGTTATAGAATTCCGCGGCTGTGATTATGGGCTTGGCATCGGGCACTGAAAGATCGGTGCATTCCGAAAGCGTGCCTGGCAGGTCATAACGACGGGT
>DAOPZJ010000111.1 GCA_035353335.1 Oscillospiraceae bacterium
TGCATCGTCCTTGGAAACATATCAACCGGAACCACTTTTTGAAGCGTATAACTATTTTCGGATAAAAACTTCAGGTCGCGGGCGAGCGTTGCGCTGTCGCAGCTGACCATCACAATGCGCTCGGGCGCAAAACGGCAAATGGCTTCAAGCGTAGCTTTGCCGCACCCTTTTCGCGGCGGGTCGGTGATGACAACGTCGGGCTTGAGGTTAGTCTCCGCGATAACCTTGTCCGCGTCTCCGCAAATGAATTCCGCGTTGGTGATATGGTTTTTTTCGGCGTTTTGGCGCGCGTTCTCGACCGCCTCGGGCACAATCTCGACTCCGACGATCTTGCCCGCGTTTTTCGCCATCGAAAGCCCGATCGTGCCGGTGCCGCAATATAAATCGAGCACAGTCTCTTTGCCCGTCAGCCCCGCATACTCCGCCGCCTTCTGATATAACGCCTGCGCGGCTTCGCGGTTGACTTGATAAAACGACTGCGGCGAGATGTCGAATTCCAATCCGCACAGTGTGTCGGTCAGCGTCGGAGCACCCCACAGCAGCTTGGTCTCGTCCCCCAAAATTACATTGGTGTCGGCCTTGTTGACGTTGAGCCATACGCTCTTGATTTGAGGAAACTTCTCGGTCAATTTGGCAATGAGTGCGCGGGAGTTTTGCAGAAAGTTGCCGTTGACCACAAGGCAAACCCCGATGCTCCCGTCACCCGTTCCGCGCAGGTAGATATGCCGCAAATAGCCCTTTTTGGTCGTCTCGTCATACGGCTCAATCCCGTTTTTATCGCAAAACGCGCAGATCTCGGCCATAATCTGTGAAAAGGCCTCCGATTGCAGCAGGCAATCTCCGATCGGGATCACATTGTGGGTGTTCTTGAAAAACAGCCCCGCTGCGAATTTGCCGTTGGTTTTGCAGACCGGAAACTGCGATTTGTTGCGGTAGCGATTCGGCTCTTTGGAGATAATCGGCTCGAACACAAACTTGTCTGCGTCAAGCCCGCCCAGCCGAATGAGGTTTTGCAAGACCTTGTTCTGTTTATATAATAATTCCGCTTCATAAGTCATGTTGCGCAGCGAACAGCCGCCGCACCGTCCGAACACCGGACAGTCGCTTTGGACTCGGTCTTTTGACGGCATGATCAGTTTTTCAAGCCGCCCGACCGCATGGTTTTTCGCGAGCTTGATGAACTTCACCTCAGCGACATCGCCCGGAATCGAATTCGGTACAAAAACCGCCATTCCGTTATACCGCCCGATGCCGTGCCCTTCTTCGGTCAGATCGGTGATTTCTATTTGAACAACCTCATTTTTCTCAGGCATTTCTGTTGAATGTCCTTTCATCGCCTTATAAAGTTTACTTTTTAAATTTCTTCTTTCTGAAGATCACTCTATTTTGCACAAAATAGTTGACGAAAAATAAAATTGCGTCGGTGATGGGTTTTGCAATCCAAAGCGGCCCGGGCATGATAATCGTCGTCAGGTCGAGCAGCACATAACTCGACGCCATCAAAATCCCGGCGAGCAGATAAAACTGCACCGCGCGTTTCCATACGTCTCCCTTGCTCTTAAAAACTAAAAACCGGTTCAGCGTAAAACTATAGGTCGAGCTGCACGCACGGGCAGCGACGACAGTGAAGACCAGTGAAACGCGCTCGGGCCAACTGCCCGTGAGCATGCGAAACCACAAAACCAACCCGTAATCCAATAAAAACGCTGTGAACGAGATGGTCGTGAACTTCAGTAATTTCGCATAAATCAAAATCGAGTCGCGGATGACATGGAAATGGATAAAAGTCTTGCGCCCGGTATAATCCACCTCGGTAGGGACCTCAACAAACGGAATTCTCTGCTCACACGCCCAAAGCAGCACATTGGTCTCGTATTCATACCGCATGCCGTCAATTTCTGAGAGGGCTTCGAGATATTTACACGGAAAACCTCTCAGCCCGGTCTGGGTATCCGAGACCTTGATTCCGGTTTTCGTGCGGAACACCCGTCTGGTCACGGCGTTTCCGAACCGGATCAGGCCCGGTACACGTTTATTGAAAGTCCGGCAGCCCAGAATGATCTTGTCTTCATTTTTACGAAGCGCTTTAGCTACCCGTAAAATGTCCTCGAGCCGGTGTTTTTCGTCCGCGTCTGCGGTGACGCAGCCCGCGCAGGCGATTTTTTGTTCGACAATATAACGCAGCGCCGTTTTTAACGCGGCGCCCTTCCCTTTGTTTTTTTCATGTCTTAACACCACTGCCGATTTGGGCAGCAGTTTAAATTCATTCTGATAATCCGCGTGGCTGCCGTCGTCGACGACTACGACCAAATACCCGTCTCTTGACGCGAGCCGTCTGACCAGATCGTGAAAAACGGCAGGTGGGTCATAAGCGGGAATGACGATGACAGTCGGCAGATTTTCCATCTCAGATCATCTTTTCCATCATATACTGACGGGCATAGAGGCGCAGTCCGCTTGCGCTCCAAAATGCCGCGGCCATTTCGTTGTTCTGGTCGATATTGTTGACCGTGACTTTACCGAAGCGCTCCCAGACATACTTTACTAACGCCGTGGCAAATCCTCTGCGCCGGTATTCCGGCCGCACCCAGAGCTGGTGAATCAGCCCCCGGGTACGATGAAAAACGGTATAAGCCGCAATGACGCCTTCCTCTGTGATATAGGCGACCTCAACGTTTGCGGCATTGCGTAAAATCGCCGTGTCGCTGTTTTCCCACGAAGGCAGCCAATCGCGCGGAAACTCGCGCAGTTCTTTAGTGAAATCGGCAACCGGAACCACAAGCACACCTTGTTTTACATCCCCGCGCAATTTCGGCATTCCTGTATAGCAAAAGAAATTACGGGTAATCACAAGCCCGAGTTTTTCGTAGATGTAAATTGCACGCTCGTTAGTTTGAAGGACCTCGAGCGTATATTTGTGTATGCCGTTTTTAGCCAGTTCCGCCATCGCCGCGTTGGCAATCTGATAGATCAGCCCATGCCCGCGATAATCGGGAATAACGCCCGTCGCCGCGTCAAAAGCCGACTTTATGCCTCCGTAATCATCAATCGAGTTAACCATAAAACCGATCAGGCGGTTACCATCAAACGCGCCGTAAGAGAAATCGTAGTGCACGCCCGACGCCGCGAACCGCTCGCGCATATAAGCGGGTGTCGCGGTAAAAGGCAGTTCGTAATCGGAGAATGCGGCATTAAAGGCATCCGTGACCGCCTCGATCGGGACGCCGGCCAGCGGCTTGATTTCGATCATGCTTCCTCGAAAATGTAGTTCATATAACTTGCGAAGTGGGCAAAGACGATTCCCGGTTCCTGCAGATAGGGGTTATACCGTTTGAGCCACTCGAGCGAGATATA
>DAOPZJ010000112.1 GCA_035353335.1 Oscillospiraceae bacterium
AAAACCCGCCTTTTTGCATATGATTCCACGTGATTCAATTCCAAACATACGGTGCGGAAACGGCAAACGTGAGCAGTCCGATCATGACCATGAAAAAAATCGCCCAGAATACCGTAAAAGCAATGCCTAAGATCAAACCGATCAGCGAGGTGATACGGCCCGCTTTGACCATGCCGTTTTCGATGCCCCTCTTCTCGGCTTCCCGTACTTTGTTTTGGCCGATGATGCCGAAGATGAAACTGAGCGGCAACTGGCACAAGACCACCGATACAATACCCCAGACCAACGCCGAAATTTATATATTTATTCTATGAACTTTTATATGGATGATGTGATGGCGTTCTTTATCTTATATTTCAGTTTTGTGTACCACACCATGGGCATATCGAAACATCTGCATTAATTTCTTTGCCGCAATTCATGCAGTACTTGTTTGGAACATGTACAGGGGGGGTAGGATCGTTTACAGCTGGAACATCGTTCGAAGGCGTTTTTATCTTTGAATCAATGGAAATCACCTTATTGACCAGTGTGAGAAGCAACATAAAAAACTCGAAAAGAAGACGGACGACAATTGGACCGAGTATTATTAATAAAAGCCCCATTCCACCCATCCATGTTCTATTTCCGTACCAGTTATCTTGAAATACAAACAGCAACCCAAATCCATATGCGATACAAAAGCATGTGTAAAAGATGTATATCACTTTCATGATTTTATCAATGATAAAAAAGTCAAAGTTTACAAGCCGCCGAATAAAAGACCAGAACTTTGAATTTGATCCTTTATGTCGAAACGAAAAGATGCATATAACTACAGTGAGCGCAATGGCAGCGATGACGCCAAAAACAGTTGCCCCTATAAACGTATCGAGTGAGCTGTATAAATCATCAAGCATAGTGATCCCCTTACATTTATTCAATTTTCTGAATAACTTTCATTATGATCTCGAAAAATCAAATATTTTTACCCGTTTGTATTGTAGTTTATTGCCAATTGATTGATTGCTTCAGCCAATTTATGAATATAAATAAATGGCCCGACAATAATCAAGGAACCCAAAAATCCCCACAGCCAAAAGTCAGAAGAGCTAAAATTGTAAGGAATTCTTCTGCGTTTCAACTCATTCCCGATGCGGTCCGAGATGTTATGAGACCAGACCAAACCTGCAATACCGAATGTAATTGGTGCCACCAAGAAAAACAATAAACAATAATGCATTGTTTTTCTGCCGTCATAGCGGCTTGCGATAACATTGATATCGTTTGATATTCCAGTAAAGAACACGATTGGATAAATTCCGAATGTTATAATGCTATAGAGGATAAACCATCCTAAACCGCGATTTGTTTTTAATTGTCCTACCGGTGCGGATGAACGATAGATCGGTTGTTGGTAATTATTTGCCTGATAATTTTGCTGCTGGTAATTCTGTTGCTGATAATTTTGCTGCTGATAAGTGGGCTGCTGATAAACGGGTTGCTGGGGGTGCTGTGCCTGCTGCTGCGGAGTTCCTGTCTGTGCGCCGCAATAGGTGCAGAATGTGGCGTTATCGGGAATCTCTTTGCCGCAATTTTTGCAGAACATTATGTACTCCTCCTTTTTCCTTTCGGTTATAATTGTATTATATCGGGTAAATAAAATATGTCAATACGCTTTTATATAACTGACGGGTTATTTTTACGAAGCGATTTCCCGTCCTATTGCCTTACATATTTTAAATAGAATTCCTCATCGCTGGAAGTCAGATATATGATCCCCTCAACCAAAGCAATGAGAGAGGGGATACCCGACCAGCAAAAGAGAATATATACGATGCCAAGACCTATTCTTCCCAGATAGAATTTGTGAATTCCGAACCCGCCCAACAGAATTGCAAACAAACCCGCAGCAATTTTGTTTTTTCCCGACTCTTCGAGCGCCCGTCTGACGTCCTGTTGATTAGGGGTTTGCTGATACGGCTGCTGCACAGTCGTTGTCTGCGCTCCGCAATAGGTGCAAAATACCGTATTATCGGGTATCTCTTTACCGCAATTTCTGCAATACATATTTACTCCTCTTTCTTTCGGTTTTATAATATTATATCGGGCGAGAAAACAGATGTCAATCAAATGTTTGTATTTTGATATTCTTGAATAAAAAACAACCGTATGTTAAAATAATTCCCGGAAACGGAGGCGTTATTCTCATGAGCTTGATTACCGTACTTTGCGCAAACCCCTGTATCGATAAGACCCTGCAGCTCTCCGAGGTTCTTCCCGGCGGGACGAACCGGGTTCAAAAGACCATCCGCAGCGTCGGCGGAAAAGGCATCAATGTTGCTGCCTCAGCCAAAAATCTCGGGCTTGCCGTGCGCTGTCTCTATTTTTCTCACGAAGAGAGCGGCTCTGCGGTTGCCTCGTTTTTGCAGGAAAAGGGGATTGAAGGCCAATCTGTCCCTGTTGCAGGACGGCTGCGCGAAAACATCAAGATATTCGAACAAAAGACCAAACAGCTGACTGAGTTTAACGAAAACGGCGACCCGCTCACCGAGGCCGACGCTAAAAAAATGCTGACGCTCGCCACCGAAGCACTCAAGGACAGCGACATTTTTGTGCTGTCGGGCAGCATTCCCCCGGGAATACCGGCGGAACTGTATGCCGAGATTATCGCACAGGCCAATTTTAGAGGTGTGCGCACGATTTTGGACACGGACGGAGAGGCGATGTTTCAGGGCATCCGGGCTATACCGTTCTTGCTGAAGCCCAACAAACCCGAACTCGGGCGCATTTTCGGCAGACCGCTTTCAAGCTCGGGGGAAATTGCCATCGCCGCAAAACATCTGCTGGATGAGGGGATTGCCTATGTCTGCGCGTCGATGGGCAGCGACGGTGCGCTGCTCGCCTGCCGCGACGGCATTTTCTTATGCGGTGCGCTCGACGTTCCGGTCAAAGGCACCGTCGGAACCGGCGACAGTATGGTCGCGGGCATCTGCAAAGCGTTGATTGAGGGCGGCGAACCGGAAAAGATTTTAATCTACGGCTGCGCGGCAGCGCACGCCTCGGTGATCCACGAGGGCACGACCCCCTGCACCAAGGCCGATTTTGAAAAGTTCATCCCCGAACTGACGGTCATTAAGTTGTAAGTGTAAAACACTCGAAGTTTTAAAATATGGCTCTCTGCGTAATACAAACCCTCTGCCCCGCCGGTTTATCCTGCGGGGCTTGTAATTTTTTATTATCCGGAATATAATATTGGTAATAGATGGGTTTAATTTTGTTTTGAAAGGATGGTTATTATGAAAAAGATCATATCTGCCTTCTCAATTTTGTTGGTTGTTATCCTTC
>DAOPZJ010000113.1 GCA_035353335.1 Oscillospiraceae bacterium
TTGTAAAGTGTAAACCATGTTGTTGCACTCACTGTAAACGATGTTGCTCTTGACATAATATCCGCCCTTACAAATTGATAAAACCGCTTGACAGGGAAAAAGTTGTATGCTACACTGCATTCACATACTGTGACGAAGAACGGTTGCGCCTTTATCTTCTTCAGAGAGCCGGCGGTTGGTGTGAGACGGCGAAGACGGCAGCAGCGGATCCCTTCCGAGTACGAACCCGAATTAAGTAGGCGTTTGCGTAGCGGCCGCGTTAGGGCAGGGGGCTTGTTTGAGCCGTTAAGTGGCGTAATTTTACGCAATATGGGTGGTACCGCGGGTGTGATCTCGTCCCAATTCCGGGGCGGGATTTTTTGTTTTTTCTGGCTTTTTGCCAGTAATGAAAGGAGTGTCAACATGGAGACCAAACTGACTGAGATTGCCGAGCGAATCAGAGCGTTACGCGAGATTTGCGGCTTTTCCGCAGAGGAAATGGCCGCGGCAACCAATATTACCGCCGGGCAGTATGCCGAACTGGAGAGCGGGGCAAAGGATTTTTCATTCACGTTTTTGTATCTGTGCGCCGAAAAATTCGGCGTCGATATGGTCGAGTTGCTGACCGGCGAAAATCCGCATCTGACGGGTTATACCGTGGTGAGAGGCGGAAAAGGGCTTCCGATCAAGCGGCGCGAGGGGTTTGAATACAACCACCTCGCCGCCAACTTCCGTGCCAAACAGGCAGAGCCGTTTTTGGTCAAAGCACCGTATTTCGAGGCCGCGCAGGCCCAACCGATCGCCATGTCTGTGCACGAGGGACAGGAGTTTGACTTTGTGATCTCCGGCACGATGAAATTCGCCCACGACGGGCATTTTGAGATTTTGAATTCAGGCGACTCGGTATATTACGACTCCGGCACGCCGCACGGTATGATTGCCGTCAGCGGCGGGGACTGTATGTTCCTTGCGGTGGTCATCAAGGGGGAGGGGAAGTCATGAGAAATATCAATTTGAATTATGTCGGGGAGAAATACGACGAAAACGGGATACTCTGCGAATATAAGCTCAAAATCCCCGAGGATTTCAATTTTGCTTACGATGTCGTCGACGATATCGCCGTTCACGAGCCGAGCCGAAGGGCGATGTTTTGGGTCGGTAAAAATGGTGAAGAACGAAATTACACTTTTGCCGATATGAAACGGTGGTCTGACAAGACCGCGAATTACCTGAGATCGCTCGGGATTCAAAAAGGCGATCCGGTCATGGTGGTGCTCAAACGGCATTACCAGTTCTGGTTTTGCGCGCTGGCGCTGCACAAACTCGGTGCAGTGCTGATCCCCGCCACTTATATGATGACTGCGCACGACGTGAAATACCGGATCGACAGCGCAAGCGTAAAAGCAGTGATCTGCACCTCCGACGGCGACGTCGGCGCGGCGATCGAGCAGGCCGAATCCGAATGTCCGACGCTGAAGCTGAAGATGATGGTCAACGGCGCACGCGAGGGCTGGATGGACTTTGACGCGGGCATCTCCCTTGCCGATGAAAAGTTTGAGCGGGTCGCGACCAAGGTCCATGAGCCGATGTTATTATACTTTTCGTCGGGGACTTCGGGCTATCCCAAGATGGTTCTGCACGACTATTCCTATGCGCTCGGGCATCTTCTGACCGCAAAACACTGGCACTGCGTCGTGCCCGACGGACTGCATCTCTCGATCGCGGACACCGGCTGGGGGAAAGCGGTCTGGGGGAAATTTTACGGGCAGTGGCTGATGGAAGCCGGCATCTTCGTCTATGATCTTGAGAAGTTCGTGCCCGCCGAAATTCTGACAATGGTCGGAAAATACAAGCTCACAACATTGTGTTGTCCTCCAACGATGTTTCGGATGTTCATTAACGACGGGTTGGAAAAATACGATCTTTCTTCGCTGAAGCACACAACGATTGCGGGAGAGGCGCTCAATCCCGACGTGTTCAACAAATGGTATGAAGCCACCGGATTGAAACTGATGGAGGGTTTCGGCCAGACCGAGACCACCGTCGTGATCTGCAATACCCGCGGTATGACGCCGAGACCCGGCTCGATGGGCAAGCCGTCTCCGCAGTATCAAGTCGATCTGATCGATCCGGACGGAAACAGCTGCCCGAACGGCGCGACCGGCGAGATCGTGATCAAATACGAACCCCATCCACCGGGCTTGATGTGCGAATATTACCGCAACGAGAAGAAGACTACGGAAGCCATGCACGGCGGCTGGTATCACACCGGTGACACCGCCTGGCGAGACGAGGACGGCTATTTCTGGTATGTCGGGCGCAACGACGACATTATAAAGTCATCCGGCTACCGTATCGGACCGTTCGAGGTCGAAAGTGTCCTTGTGACCCATCCGGCGGTGCTCGAGTGCGCGGTCACGGGTACGCCCGACCCAGTGCGCGGGCAGCTCGTCAAAGCCACGGTCGTGTTAAGACCCGGTTTTGCGCCGAGCGAAGCGTTGGTCAAGGAGCTGCAGGAGCATGTCAAGCATGAGACCGCGCCGTATAAATATCCGCGTGTGATTGAGTTTGTAGACAAACTCCCAAAGACCATCAACGGGAAGATCAGAAGAGTCGAAATCAGGGACAGAGATCAATAAAACAAAAAGGCGGAGTGATATTCACTCCGCTTTGTTTTTAAAACCTAATGGAAGAGGGGTAGCTCAGATGACAATAAGGCCAGCAGTAAAGTTGGATATACCGGAAATCAACGCTTTATATAATCAATTTTATCAATATAATGCCAACCAGCAACCCTGTTTTTATCAAGCAGCAGAAGAAGACGGGAAATACCCCTTAAGAGTGATGAACAGTTTATACGAAGGACTGTTTGCCGCTGTAGAAAACGGCGAAGTGATCGGGTTTATTCATGTTGCCGAAGACAAAACTCCGCAGTATAAGCCCGTTGTCCCGCATCGGTTTGCCGTAATCATTGATTTGTTTGTACACGAAAATTACCGAAAACGCGGTGCGGGGAAAGCATTGATGAATGCGGCTAAGCAATGGGCGAAGGAGCGTGGGCTGGATTATATCGAGTTGATGGTTTTATATGAAAATGAGCAAGGAATCGAATTTTACCGGAATGAGGGCTTTAAGACAGTTTCGCATATGATGAGATTGAAAGTTATTTAGTAACTCTTCGGTAGAAAATCCAAGAACCGCCTGTTTTAAGGCTCTGTTGGTTTGTCAATGATGTGTTACAAAAAAGATAAGAAAGAATCTCATTGA
>DAOPZJ010000114.1 GCA_035353335.1 Oscillospiraceae bacterium
ATAAAGGCTATATCGGCACGATGGAAACCTTTGGCCTGATATTAACCCTCACGGCTCTGCATTTTACCGAAGCGGGATATATCACCCTGCAATTAAAAATTGAGAACCGCACGGAGTCTGCGATTACCCTGGGGAAGTGCTCGCTTTTTTCCGGTGATATTACCTTGGACGGCGGCAGCCCCGCTGTTTTAAAGCAATCGGGTTATGTGGTGGACAGCGGCGTATGGCCTCTAAGGGAAGGCGAGATTATTTCTTCCAAGACCTTTTCACTGTTACTCAGCCGTGAGACCCGAAAGAGCATTCCGCTGTGTTTTCTGACCTTTGATCGGATCACTACTGTCGGAGAACTGACCCTTACTCAGGGGATAATCACCGGTACGCTTTATTGTGATTTCGAGGGGTTTTCACTTTTGCCCGGCGCGGTTCAAAACAGCGAGACCTTGTATATCGCCGTGGAATCGGACCCGTTTGCCGCCGCCGAACACTGGGCTGAGCGAGTTGCCCGATATTATAAACCCGTCTTCAATCCCACGCCCTCGATCGGATGGATCGGCGGCTTCACCTGGCGCTGTGGTTTTACGCAAGAGCTTTATGAAGATCTGGTGGTTGAAAACATCGCGGCAATAAAAGAAAAACTCGCCGGGTTCGGAGTCAAAAACATCTGGATGAGCTTGGCAAATTATAAGGATACAGTCCCCGGCAACTGGCTTGAGCATAACCGCGAGCGTTTCCCGCACGGCTGGGAATGGCTGTTTGAAAAAATTAACGAAAAGAAGATGCAGCCCGGTTTCTGGATTGCGCCTTATTGGGTACCCGATAAACTCTCTCCGACCACCGAACGTATGAAGGACTGCCTATTAAAAAAAGACGGTAAGCCGATTAATAACGGATATCACCTCCCTTACGGGCTTGGGCAGACATTGCCGCCTGAAGAGCGGGTCAGCTTTTATGGGCTTGACCCGAGCAACCCCAAATCCATCGCCTTTTTAAAAGAAGTTTTTACCGAGCTGTATCGGCTGGGAATCCGCTATTACATGATCGATTTTTTACATATCTCGTCCGGTACGACGCCCGGACATTATCCGTATGATGAATATTTTGATACGGGAATGGTCAAAGGCCCCGAGGTCTACCGAAACGGTTTGAAAGTCATCCGCGAAACGGCGGGAGCGGATACCTGGCTGCTCTCCTCCACCGGTACGCTCATGCAGAATATCGGCTGTGTAGACGCCGTGCGCATCGGCCAGGATTTCGGCGAGGGCCGCCCGTTATATCCCGAGATGTGGTATTATTATCCGGCCACGTTTGCCGTAGACGATTATGGAGTGATCAAAAGCGTGGTCTGGTCTTTTGCGGCGAATTACTTCACCAACCGGCGCTTTTACCACAACGACGCGTTCAACGTCATGACCGTTGACAAACCGGTGCCCCGCAATGAAGCCGAAATCATCGCCAGTTTCTTTGCGCTTTCCTCCGGGCCCGTCATGCTCGGCGACGACATCGCCACCATCGACGAGGAGCGGCTTGCCATGGTAAAAAAGGTGCTGCCTCAGTATGACCGAAGTGCCGTCGCCGCCGATCTGTTTGATACCGACTCTCCCGATTATCCGAAAGTGTATGTGCTGCCCGTCGAGAAGGACTGGGAGTCTTATCGTGTCATCGGGCTGCTCAATCTCGGAGAAGAACCGCTTCCGGTCGAATTCCCTCTTAAAAAAGCGGGGCTTGTCAACGGCGAGTATTCACTGTTTGATTTCTGGAACGGCCGTTACTGCGGAAAAATCTCAAATACGCTGACCGCTTCGGTTCCGCCGAGATCTATCAAGGTTTTCCGAATTGCCCCGGTTCGAGAGCACCCTTGGTTTTTATCTACCGATATGCATGTTTTACAAGGCGCAGTCGAAGTCGAGGATGTGCGTTGGGAAGAGGCCGCATTAACCCTTACAATCACCTGTACACGTCCTGTCGGTGAGAGCGGTTTGGTTTGGATACGGATTTCGAAGGGATTCAAACCGACAAATTACAGCGGTCTGCACACCGTCAAAACCAAAATCGACGACTGCGTCATCGCCACCCGAAGGGTGCAGTTTAAATCCGAACATGAGACCGTGCGGCTAACCTTTGAAAAAATATAAAAAGTAAAATAGAAAAAGAGGCGATATGGTTCGCCTCTTTTGTTATATGTGTTAATTCCTTTACATCCTGATAACCGTCAGCTCTGGGATGAACTTCTCGAAATCGGCTTTTGTACAGGGAGTTGTGCCCTCGTGGATCACCGAGGCATGCGCAGCCGCGCAGCCGTAAATCAAAATCTTGTCGGGTTCGCCGCCCTCGATCAGCGCTTTGCAAATGCCTGCGACCATGCTGTCGCCGGTTCCCACAGTGCCTTTGACCGGCACGTCGAGCGCGTCACACAAGAAAATACCGTCGCGGCAGGCGAGCAGCGCCCCGTCGTTTCCCATCGAAGCGCAGACATAGGCGATGCCCTCGTCAAGCAGCCGTTTGGCAGCCAGCGCGACGTCTCCCGAACTCGAAAGCGGCCTGCCGAAAATGTGTCCGAGTTCGGCTTTGTTGGGCTTCATAAAGAAAGGCACTGCCCGAATACCCTGGAACATCGCCTCGCCGTCGGTGTCCAAAATCGTACGAACGCCGCAAAAATTCGCCTGCGCGATAATCTCAGCATACAGTTCCGCCGGTAATCCCGGCGGAATGCTGCCCGAGAGCACAAAAATGTCGCTGTCTTTGAGCGCTTCGGTGGCAAGTGTCAACATTTTTTTGGCGTCGGCCTCGATAAGCGCGTCGCCGCTTTCGTTGAATTCGGTCAGTTGTTTATTGTTTTGCTCGAATATCTTGATGTTTTCGCGCAGCCGCCCGGAAACCGGCACCGACCTGCCCTCGATCCCTTTATCACGTAAAAATTCGGCGACAGCCGCGCCGCCCTCTTGGTGTGAAAAATATAAGCAGCGTACTTTAA
>DAOPZJ010000115.1 GCA_035353335.1 Oscillospiraceae bacterium
ACGCAAGCCGCCACGGTACCGGAAATCGCCGCAAGCATTGTCAGCAGCCAATGTACCGTGCGCACAAACGCATTGGTCTCTTTCCAAATCGAGAGCAGCGCCCCCGTGACAAACAGCGCGACGACCGAAACCCCGAACACAATCACCAATGGCAGCACCGCCGACGGGATACCGGATAATTTGATAAGTTGAATTACCGCAAGCACCGCAAACACAATCATCGCAAGCGCGGTCAGCTTATGTACCGTTAAAATCCCTGTCGAGAGCGGTCTTCCACCCCGGCTCAGCCAAATCCCGAAACCGATTGAAAACAAAAACAAAACACCGGCAAAAATCCCCTTCAATTCAATGCTCATCGCTTTTATCCTTTCGGTAATTATCAAGGCGCCTAAAAATTATTCGAATAATGGTTTAGAAATGTTTATTAACTTTCCATATCCCATCGATATCGTTTTTATAGCACCACTCTATTAAAATATATTGGTATTGCAGTTCACAATATTCAAGCCAGAGTTTATGATAGGTATCTTTATAATTTTCATATAAATAATCCGTGAATTTTTTACGATATTCCGATACACTCTCGTTACGAAACTGCTCAATATATTCACCGACATCATTGTTGCCCTGTCGTTGTAATACAGCGATATACTCATTTATCAAGTCAACCGTTCTCTTTTTGGGCATTTTAATATATCCTAAGGAAAACAACTCATCTTCAGAAAACTCCGCTATATTACGTTTATGCATTATTTCATCAATTGGCGATACTGTCTCTTTTTCTTTGGAATACCAGTACTCGTTTGTCTCATTTGTTACACCGTTAAATTCTTTTACATAGGGTACACATTTACAAATATCAATACTGTTTATTTTTATATTTTTCATATCCGTTTTTTCAAGGTGAATTAATTCTTCCATCTCTTTATCAATTTGTTTTTCTGTAATTTTCATAATACCCTCCTAAAAAACACGTCTGTTGATTTTTAAAATTGCAGGTATTTTATTCATCGTGCACCATTCAATCAGAGCATACATGCATTGTATCTCGTAATATTTCGCCCAATGATACCAATAGATATCGAAATAATTTTCATCCATATAGGTAGAAAACTTTATCCAAAACTCATCGTCATTCATATCAAAAAGCTCTTCCGCATAAGCCTTGATATCCGAATAGCCGATTTGATCCAAATATAAAATATATGTCTTGACAGTTTCAACTCTTTTCAATTTCGGCAGCTTTATATAACCCAATTGAATCAATTCATCTCGGGAATAAGGAATATTCATTTTTTCAACCAAATCATCTTCTTTGAAAACTGAGTGGGTTTTGTTGCAATACCAATATGATCTTTCGCCATGGTGCATTTCGTAACAGTCCTCAAATACATGATTAATATGTTCATAAATATCAAACTCGCTCATTTTTCCTCCTATGTAAACCCCAAAATTAATGCAGTGATTTTTATATTATCGTGACGCATAACATACTGGGAATATTCTACCAGACAATATAAAAGAAGTCAATTCCCGGCGGGAATTGACTTCTTTTTATTAAAATTTTTAGCTTTTACAGCCCCGCGACCAGCGTTTTGGGGTCTTTGTATTCGATGCCCAAACTGTCCGCCGCGTTTTTGCAGGTCATATGACCCTTTGCGGTGTTGAGCCCTTTCATCAGGCCCTCGTCTTCGAGCAGTGCGCGGGAAACGCCTTTGCTTGCGAGATTGACGAGATACGGCAGCGTCGCCGATTCGAGCGCAAGGGTCGAGGTTCTCGGCACAGCACCCGGCATATTCGCCACCGAGTAGTGAATCACACCGTACTTCTCATAAGTGGGGTTGTCATGTGTCGTCGCATGGTCGATGGTCTCGATGGAACCGCCCTGATCGATGGCGACATCGACGATGACAGCGCCCTTTTTCATGGTTTTAACCATGTCCGCAGTCACGATTTTAGGGGCTGCTTTGCCCGGAACCAATACTGCGCCGACCAATAAATCCGCCTCTTTGACCGCCTGCGCCACGTTGTAGGTGTTATAGACGAGCGTCTTGAGCCGTCCGCCGAAAATTTCATCGAGATACCGCAGACGCGGCAAGCTGATATCCAAAATTGTCACATCCGCGCCGAAACCGACCGCGATTTTCGCGGCATTCGCGCCGACCGTGCCGCCGCCGACAATCACGACTTTTGCGGGCAGTACCCCCGGGACGCCGCCGAGCAGCACACCCAAGCCGCCGTTCGGTTTTTGTAAGTAATTTGCGCCGATTTGAATGGACATCCGACCCGCGACTTCGCTCATCGGGGCGAGCAGCGGCAGTCCTCCGTCCTTTTGCACCGTCTCAAACGCGATACCGATAACTTTTTGATCCAGCAGCGCCTTGGCAAGCCCCGGATTCGGAGCCAGGTGTAAGTAAGTATAAAGCGTCTGTCCCTCACGGAACAATGCGTATTCCGACTCTAACGGCTCCTTGACCTTGACAATGATGTTTGCCCGGTCGAAAATGCTCTTTTTATCGCTCTCGACAACCGCGCCCGCCGCGATGTATTCCGCATCCGCAAAGCCGCTTCCGACGCCCGCGCCGCTTTCGACCAATACGGTATGCCCCTCACGCGCCAGCACATGTGCGCCGACGGGAGTAAGACCGACTCTGAACTCGTTGTTTTTAATTTCTTTGATTACGCCGATAACCATGGGTA
>DAOPZJ010000116.1 GCA_035353335.1 Oscillospiraceae bacterium
GCAGCATTACCGCCTATATTGTGTTGACAACATTATATATTGTGATATAATAAAGACATATTGTGCGAATGGGGGTGATTTCATGCAGGACAATATAACTATCGGGCGCAAGCTGAAAATATATCGGCTGTGCATCGACATGACGCGGAAGCAGGTTGCGGACAAGCTCGGGCTCTGCGTATCAACGATCGCGATGTATGAGCAGGGCGCGCGGCGTCCGCCGGACCATATCAAGCTGAAATATGCGGAGCTCTTCCGGTCGACGGTTCAAGATTTATTTTATGAATGAAGAAAGGGGAGACCATCAATGACAATCTATCAAATCAACGAGGCAATTTTCAACCTTATGGACTCGGAGACCGGCGAAATCAAGGACGCGGAAGCACTCGACGAATTGCAAATGGAGCGCGATCTGAAAATCGAAAATATCGCGCTGTGGATCAAGGAATTGAGCGCGACCGAAGACGCCATAGCAAACGAGATACACAATTTACAGGCGCGTAAGGCAACGGCGGCAAATCAAAAGGACAAGCTCAAAGGACTGCTTATGTATGCACTGGGCGGCGACAAATTTAAAACGCCTCGCGTCATGATCTACTACGGCAATTCGCAGTCGACGGAGATTGAAAACCCGGTACTTTTTAGAGAGTGGGCGGAAAAGAACGGGCGCGATGACTTGCTCACATACAAAGAACCGGCGCCGGCACTCACGGCAATCGCGAAAGCAATCGCAGACGGTCAAGACATCCCATACGCAACGATCAAAGGGAACACGCACATTGTAATCAAATGAAAGCGCGGATAAATTCGCTGACGTATGACCGGGACGGAAATCCGATCATAACGGTAACGGTAGTTGAGAACAAAACCGCTGTCGAGAAGACAATCGACCAGCTGGATGGGAAAGACATCAACGTGGAATTCAAGCAATATCACAAGATGCGGACGCGCGATGCGAACTCCTATGCGTGGGTGCTAATCGGCAAAATCGCAGAAGCGGTCAACGCTTCACCAGCCGACGTTTATCAACAAATGATTCGAGATATCGGCGGGAATTATGAAGTGGTCGCGGTTCGCAACGATGCGCTGGCTCAATGGCGATATGCGTGGACGTCAAAGGGTGTCGGGTGGATGATTGACATTGTCAACGCAAACAGAACAGATGGATATACCGATGTTATGTGCTCTTATGGATCATCCGCCTACAATTCGAGACAAATGGCGGCGCTGATAGACCGCATAATCGACGAAGCAAAAGAATACGGGATTGAAACGCTTACGCCATTTGAAATCGAAAAAATAAATAAATTATGGGAGTGTAGTAAAAATGTCAGAAGTATTTGAAAAGCTCGGGAACGATTTGGATAATCGCTCCGTCGGAATGATTTATCAAAAAATCATCGACGTTATGCGGGACTGCACGGCAATCGGAAAAGACAGAAAATCCGGGCAGGGGTATATGTTTCGCGGCGTTGACGCAGTAATGAACGAGTTAAACCCTCTATTTAAGAAGCACGGTGTTTTCGTCGTCCCGATCGTGATCAGCGCGCAACGCGAAGAACGGAAACAGGGAACGTGGATATTTACGCTGCTGGATGTGGAATACCGCTTCTTTGCGGCCGACGGTTCATATGTGACGGCGCGCGTTCGCGGTGAAGGTGCCGACAGCGGAGACAAGAGTTCAAATAAAGCGATGTCCGTCGCGTTTAAGTACGCCTGTTTTCAAGTCCTGTGCATACCGACAGAAGAATTTATTGATCCCGATGCCGATGGGCCGATGGACCTCTCTCCTGCGGCAAAGAGTACGATCGAAAAGTCACATCCCGAAGGGGTGTTTGAGACAAGCGCGGCGGATAAGGCGATTGCTCCGGCCCCAGCGGAAAATAAGGCGCCGAAGTTCGAGATTACAACGGAAAACAAGCCCGAACCGATAAAATGTTCGCTGTGCGGAGAACCTATTAAAGCAACAATCAGCAAAGGCGAACACCGGACGGCAGCTCAGGTCGCGGCTGTGACGGGAAACAAATGCGCGGAATGTTATAAACTTTCAAGATCATTTAAAGGAGCGGAATAATAATGGGAAATTCGATAAATGTGGTCTGTCTCATGGGGCGAATGACGGCGACGCCCGAACTCCGCAAAACACCTTCTGACGTGTCTGTTACGACATTCACGGTTGCGACAGACGGCGCGTATAACAAGGAAACTAAACAAGCGCAAACATATTGGCATGACTGCGTGGCATGGAAAGAAACGGCCGATTTCATTACAAATTATTTTACGAAGGGCCAAATGATTGCCATAACGGGCGAGCTTCAAACGCGTCAATACACTGACAAAAGCGGGAATAACCGCAAGGCCGTCGAGGTCCATGTAAGACAAGCATCCTTCTGCGGGAGTAAGGCCGAGACTGGGAGCGGCGGGAAATCAACAACCGGCAAAGTGCAAACGGAGACCGTGGACGATGAATTTGAAGAAGTGGGGTCGGACGATGACCTTCCGTTTTAGGACAAGCAGGGCCGCGACTGCCCCGGTCGATAATAGGGCAGTAGGAAGGAGTGAAACACG
>DAOPZJ010000117.1 GCA_035353335.1 Oscillospiraceae bacterium
GCTTGGAATTGACGGCGCCGTTTAACAGATTGGAAATGCGGGTGGCTTCCTCGGGATCGAAAACATCCATATCGATGACCGCAGAGACCTCGACGCGGAGCTCAAGCGGTTCTTCGGTTTCTTTTTCCGGGCGGTTTTGTTCCAAAAAGACGCTCAGATCGTGGCCGGTCACGCGCCAGCTCTTGCCGACCTTGTTGGCGCGGAGTTTGCCCTCGCGGATATAGCGCTGGATTGTTTTAGGATGGAAAGAGAGCATCTCCGAGATTTTATCGACGGTGTAATAGGTTTCAGGCATAAATAACACTCCTTAAAATGACCTATAATGGCATTATAGGGAATAATAAGAAATATGTCAAGAGGTTTTTGAAAAATTTTTCATCTTTTTCCGAATCATATAAAAATAAGGCAATCGGTAACAATAATACCGATCTGCACCGTATTGCGGCTGCGGTAAAACCGCAGGCAGAAAAACATTCGCGCGGGCTTTGCCCGCTGCCGCGTTTTAAGCGGCAACTCGAAAACAGCATTTCGATTGCGGATGATTTAACCCGGAGGTGTTATATTTTGATATCGCATAAATCGGTTATCACATTCGGAATGGTCGCGATTCCGATCGCAATGTTTACGGCGACGCAGGACAACGACATCCATTTTAATCAGCTGCACAGAGAGGACAGCAGCCGCATCCGGTATAAAAAGACCTGCGCGCACTGCGGCAAGGAACTGGCTTCCGAGGACATTGAAAAAGGGTTTGAATACGACAAGGATAAATATGTCGTCGTCACCGACGAGGAGATCGAAAAGATCAAGACCGAAAAAGAAAAGTCCATTCAGATTCTGCACTTTGCGCAGCTGAATCAGATTTCCCCCGTCTATTACGACAAGACCTATCAGGCAGCGCCCGAGGCCGGCGGCGAAAAGGCGTTTGAGCTGCTGCGCTCGGCGCTGATGGCGGAGCAAAAAATCGCCATCGGCAAGACCGTGATGGGCACCAGGGACACGCTGATGGCGATCATCGCGCGCGAGGACGGGATGTTGATTTCGACGATGTTTTATGCCGACGAGATCAAGGAACTGCAAAAACAATATAAAAAGACCGACGTCTCGGAAGCCGAACTGAATATGGCAAAACTGTTGATCAACTCGATGGATACGCCGTTTGATCCTTCGAAATATCAGGACGAATACCAGACCAAACTGCGCGCGCTGATCGAGACCAAGATTTCGGGCAAGGAAGTCGTCGCGGCAGAGGCCGATAATGCCGTCAAGGTGATCGACCTGATGGAGGCGCTCAAACAGAGCGTCGAAAAAGTCAAAAAAGAAAAGGAGCCGGCGTAATCTATGGCGGGACTTGATATATACAGACAAAAACGAAATTTCGACCGCACCGGAGAGCCGGAGGGCGGAACGGCGGTTTTGGACAAGCTCTCATTTGCGATCCAGCACCATCTGGCAAGCCGGGATCATTACGATCTGCGGCTGGAGCACAACGGCGTGCTGTTGAGTTGGGCGCTGCCCAAGGGCCCGTCGTTTGACACGCGGGATAAACGGCTTGCCGTGAAAGTGGAAGACCATCCGCTCGACTATAAAAACTTCGAGGGCACGATCCCGAAAGGCGAATACGGCGGCGGAACGGTCTTGCTCTGGGACGAGGGCATCTGGGAACCAAGAGGCGACGTCGGCGAGGGGCTTGAAAAAGGGTCGCTCAAATTTACCCTGAAAGGGCGGCGCTTGAAGGGCGGCTGGGCGCTCGTGCGGCTGAAAGGCAAAGAGGATGAAGACGGTGAAAACTGGCTTTTGATCAAGGAAAAGGACGAATATACCCAAGAGGGCGACGGGATTTCCGAATTCGTCACAAGCGTGCGAACCGGACGCACCGTACAGGAGATCGAGACGGGACAGGATGAAAAAAACGACAAGAACCCTTTTGACAAGACGGAAGTGCAGCTTGCAAAACTCACCGATAAAATCCCGTCGGGCAAAAACTGGCTGTTTGAACTCAAATATGACGGGTACCGGATTGTTTCATTTATTGAGGGCAATACCGTGCGGCTGATGACCCGCAACGGCAAGGACTATTCGAACAAGTTTAAAGGCGTCGTGCCGTCGCTTGCCGACCTTGCGGCGGGCAGGGCAATGGTGCTCGACGGCGAGATGGCCGTGCTGGACGCTTCGGGAAAGACCGATTTTCAGGCGCTGCAAAATTATATCCGAAGCCCCTCGGGCAAGGCGCTGACCTACATCGTCTTTGACCTGCTTGCGCTGGACGGCGTTGATCTGCGCAACCGCCCGTTATTTGAACGTAAAGAAAAGTTGGAGGCGCTGATGAAAGACGCGCCGAACAATCTGCACTACAGCAGGCATGTCCAAGACGGAGGGGAAGCAGGATTTGAAGCGGCTTGTAAAGCCGGTATGGAGGGGATTGTCGGCAAAAAGGCCGAATCGGTCTATTCCGGCAGCCGCAGCGGCGACTGGGTCAAGATCAAATGCGAACGGCGGCAGGAGTTTGTGATCGGCGGCTATAT
>DAOPZJ010000118.1 GCA_035353335.1 Oscillospiraceae bacterium
GGCTTCAAGGGGATCTGAACCGGTTGGGTGAAGAAGGTTGGGAACTGGTCAGCAGTACCTCGACCAATCAGGGTGAAGGTTATACCAGGAGTATGATCTTTATATTTAAACGGAAGCTGGATTATTAAGTTATAAACAGCGAATCACCTATCAATTGTAATCACGCCGAAGCATCAATTCGACATTTACAATTATTCGATAAATGATTGTAAAATACACCTTGACAAGCTACAATATTCCGCCTATCATGATTAATGAGATATACCAAAATCAGCGAATACGGAGGGATAAATGATGAAACGGATTATTTGCATTTCGTTGTGCCTTTTCATTTCTTTTGTTCTTACCGGCTGCAACCTTCTCTTTCCTGTGAGAAGACATGCAAGCAGCGTTTTAACGGAATTCGACAATACCTCAACGGAATCGGGTGACACTTCAACGAAACCTGATGACACTTCCCCAGAGACCGTTATTACCTCGGCGGCAGGGGGAGGATGGACTCTGGTGGATACGCAGTATATCGTCCCCGACATCGATCAGGATGTTCTCGGCGGTCCGGTCAGGAGCACTATGACGGGAACCGGTGCAGCCCTGCTCGATTACTATCAGGATGAGGGCGATATAGGCAATGTGATGTTTGTGCATTATCGCACCGACGAGGCCGGGACGTTATTCGCCAAGGCAGAGTGGCAAATTATTTGGGAAGCGCCGCCTGCATATCTCCCGGCAGATGAAAAGGTCTCTTTCGTCGTGGAGCATAAGCCGATTAACGAAATGACCTGGACAGCGCCTGTTTTATCGGCAAGCTTCGATGTTCCCGATCTGAAACCCGGTTCTGCATCCGCTGCTCGGATAAAATTCACACAGCCGCACGGGGCAATGGGTCCTTATAAAGATACGAGGGAAGAAGTATATAATGCGAAAGAGACCATGACCACGGCGGTAAACATACCGAAAGGCAATCCCGGCGACCGCCGCGCCATTTATATCTATTTCGGTGAAGGATACGGCATGCGTTATACTTATGCATGGGGTTGATACCACCTTGAGTTTTGGTTCATCGTTTTGATTGTTGGTATATCTTATATATTTGAATACTGAAAATCAATCAAACGACAGCTTTCTCCTGAGCCATTCAGAGCGCGTCTCGGGAGTTTTAGATATGTTTTAAAACAGATGTAAAAAAATACAGAAAGAGAATCAATGAATTGTGAACATGACAAAAGCCGAACTTGAAACACGCATTCAAAAACTGATCGGGGCACTTGCTGAGGCGAATCCCGACTTTGAGACCGCGCTGGTCGCGGGGCGCATTAATCAATATTACCTGACCGGAACCATGCAGGACGCCGTTTTGATCTTGAAACGGGACGGCAATGTTTACTTATTCGTTAGAAAGAGCGTCGAACGCGCCAAGGATGAGTGCCCGCTGGACATTATCTATCCGATGGGCTCCTACCGAGATATGCTGCAGGTGCTCTCGCCCGAGTTTGGCGCGACCTATCTCGAAACCGAAACTGTTCCGGTGGCAATGTTGGAGCGGTTCCGGAAGTATTTTAAAATCGATCAAATTCTACCGTTCGAGCCGGTGATTGCTGCGCAGCGCGCTGTCAAGAGTCCGTATGAGCTTGAATTGATCACCCGTTCTGGAAAGCAGCATAAGATCCTGCTCGAAGAAATCGTCCCGGCTTTGCTGCGGGAAGGCATCAGCGAAGCCGAATTTCACGGTGCATTGTTCGCTGCGATGATGAAGTTGGGATTTCACGGTGTCACCCGGTTTACAATGTTCCAGTTCGAATCGGTCGCGGGGCAGATCGGATTCGGCGACAACTCGGTCTACCCAACCAATTTCGACGGTCCCGGAGGAATGCGGGGTATGAACGCGGCATCTCCGGGACTCGGAAGCCGGGAGCGGAAATTATGTAAAGGCGATTTGGTGTTTGCCGATGTCGGCTTTGGAATCGACGGCTACCACAGCGACAAGACACAGGTGTATTCATTTGGAAAAGCGCCGGACCCGGAGGTTATTAAAGTCCATCGGGCTTGCATGGACATCCAAAAACGGTGCGCCGAAATGCTCGTCGCGGGGGCGATCCCGTCCCGGATTTATGCCGAGCTCACGGACAAGCTGCCGCCCGAACTCTCGACGGGCTTTATGGGATATGGCCATGGCGTCAAGTTTTTGGGGCATGGGATCGGGCTGCATGTCAACGAGCTGCCCGTGATTGCGCGGGGATTCGACGAACCGTTAAAGGAGAACATGGTGCTTGCCGTCGAGCCGAAATGCGG
>DAOPZJ010000119.1 GCA_035353335.1 Oscillospiraceae bacterium
AATCGGATTTCGGGGGTTTTGAATATATCGTTTATAATATTTTATTCATGTAAAGTCCGGTAACCGGTTTCGGGAAAAACCAGGTGGATTTTTGCGGCATCTTTTCGCCGGCGCCCGCGACCGCTGTGATCTGGGCGACCTTGGTGCCGTTCATGAAAAAGCCCGCATTGTATTTGCCGCTTTTGACGCCCGCAATCAGATCTTCGGCGGATTTGGTGTAGTCGAGATTCCTTTGCGCCGCCATGTTTTCGCGATCGATGCCAATCGGCTCCAAAACGAGTTTATGTAACACCGAGACGTCAAGCGTGTCGAGCGGGTCGGTTGAATCAATCGGGTTAATAATAGTCATCAGATACCAATCGTCTCCTCCCGCATAAAACCCGAAGGCGTTCCGGTCGGCATGCTTCGCCAGTTCCGCTTCGGCAGTCTCCGGATGTTTCAATTTTGTGATCTCGAAATAGTTTGACCAGAGCTTTAAGAAAGCGGACGCATCGAAATGGGGCAGGGCGTGCAGCAGCCGGTAGATCGGCAGTACGGTCAGACCGGGGTCGTCGATGTCGCAAAGCAGCATCATCACGAAATTCGCCGGGTGGTCGCCCTCGACTTTCACACCGCTTTCGCGTAAATACCGGCGGAAATTGAGCGCGGTTTCGTAGCGGTGATGGCCGTCGGCGATGAAGAGCTTTTTGTTCTCAAACAATTTGCAAATCGGGAGGTATTTCTTACTGTCGGAAATGACCCAGAACCGGTGCAGGTCGCCCTCGGCAAAAAATTCCACCTCGGGTTTTTCGGTGAGCAGGCGTTCGGTGTGCGCGGCCAGCTCGCGAGTTTTGTCCTCAAACAGCGAGTAAACCGGGGAAAAACTGCAGCCGGTGACTTTCAACAATTCAAAACGATCAGCTTTGGGCCCCGAGAGCGTGTTTTCGTGCGGGATAATCACCCCTTCACTCTGCTCTGCAAGACCCACACGCGCCACATAGCCGCCGATGCGTCTGGTTTCGTCCTTTAAAATATAGGTCCGTTCATAATAATACAGGCAGGGCGTTTTTTCCTCGAAAAGCACGCCATCCGATAACATTCGGTCTAATGTTGTTTTAGCGGCTTCGTATTTATCGGAACCGACGGGCAGTTCCAAAACGATGGCATTATTCGAATTGATTTGGGCCAATTCCGCCCTTCGTTCTTCGCTGACCGCGTCATAGGGCGGGCAAACCAGGGTCCCGGGGTCTCCCGCTCTTTTATAATGGTATCTTAACGCCCTGAAAGGGATTACTTCAGCCATATCTGCACCTCCGTAAATATGCTGTATTATAACATAATTTGCGCTTGCAAAGCAAACAACCGAAAATCCGGTGTTACTTAATAGGATAATTTTTGTGATTTAGTCACATTTATGTTATTCCAAAGTCAAAAATGTAACCAAGATGTAACTTTCATATGATAGAATAATTTCAGAAACCGCAAGAGCGGTCTTATTATCGTAATAAAGGGTACATAATGATAGAAAGGTACGGTCGCCATATGAAAACACTTTCCAAAATCGGAGTTATTCTCCTTTCACTGATGCTCGTCTTTTCCTTTGCGACGATGGCTTTGAGCGCCGTGCCCGCAAACGGAAAACCCTCTTCGGAAACCTCTTCCGAGAGTTCGGCGACCGGCAGCGCGCCTTCGGTTCTCGACGACATCGTCTTCCTCGGAAAAACCGATAATCCCGATCCGGGCGAATATGGCGGAGCCGACATCGTCGTTTTCAAAAAAGGCGCCGATAAGTTTTTCATCTGCATTAACGCGTCGCTTCAAAGCGTTTTCAGCGGCGTCAGCACCGGCGATCTGGTTTTAAAACTTGCAAGTTTCGACCCGAGTTTAAACGGAGCTGCCGAAGTGTTATATTACACATCCGGAACTACGGGAAGTTATTATAACAGCCAGGAAAAAGTCACCGCGACTTTTACCTTTACCAGTAATGACGGCGATTTTACCATCTCGGTAGGTTCCATGAGCCATTTCGATCTCTTTGCATATGACCCGGGCGAGGAAAGCAGTGTTCCGAGCAGTACACCGAGCAGCAGCGAGGAAAGCAGTGTCCCGAGCAGCACACCGAGCAGCAGCGAGGAGAGCAGTGTCCCGAGCAGCGTTCCGAGCAGTGTCCCGAGCAGCGTTCCGAGCAGTGTCCCGAGCAGTGTCCCGAGCAGTGTCCCGAGCAGCGTTCCGAGCAGCGTTCCGAGCAGTGTCCCGAGCAGCGTCCCGAGCAGTGTCCCGAGCA
>DAOPZJ010000120.1 GCA_035353335.1 Oscillospiraceae bacterium
CGCCGCGCCCCGGTAAGAACGCGTATAGAATAACGCCGTCGCGTCGCCTTTCAGCGCAAGATTTTTCAGATCTTCATCCTGAAGTTCTTTATCCAAGGGGACAATCACGCCCAATCCGCACACCACCGCCATATAGGTGATAAACCAGTTGTAAGAATTTTCACCCACCAAAGCAATATGCGTATCCGCGAAGCCGTAATCCAGCAGCGCGGTGCCCAGCGCGTTGACGTCATCGACAATATTTTTACAGGAATACTGTGCGATTTCACCGTTTTGACTTTCCCGCAGGACTGTTTTGTCTCCGTACAGCAGCAGTGCCCTGTTCAAAACTTCTCTCAAATCCGTCAGCGGTCCCATTGCCAAAGGCTGCTGCTCAAATAATGCCTTACTCTTTTTCATGTTTGTCAGACCTCCGTCCTCAGCCAAAAACCGGAAACACCGTATTTAATAAAAGATAAAAAGACCGGATAACTTGAAAATTTCGGACATGGGATAATCCTATGTCTAATAATACAAGTTCAAGAACAGCTGTCAATCGCTATTAATGTTATTTTTTGGGTACTTTTGACGAAATCGCCCGAATTTCAGACCACGAGATGAAAAAGGTAAAAAAAACTCCCCTGATTCGGGAAAACCCATGTGGTGAAAATCGTTTTTAAATCATAGATATCAGTTGTCGAAGGGCCTAAACGTGCTTAAATCTTACCATTTCTTAGTCACAGAAACGGTTACATTTTACTTCATTTCGTGTTATTTTTTACATTTTCAACGCGATAGCGTGTTAATATTAAATACGGTAATGCCGATTCCTTTTTAAGAATTATGTGCGTGTGGACCGTTTCAAATGCCGGATTAAACGTGTATTTGAAAAAGATGAATTCAAATGCATTTAGAATCGTCTTTGCAACGTTGAATACAGCATCTGCGTTTTCTTCTTCATTTAATTCAGCCGTCGAATAAACCGTGACCTTTTTTGAATCATTTATGCACCCGATGATGTTTTACTGCGGCAAAGTGTATTCGAAAATGTGTGTACCCGATAAAAAACCCACTCGCCGAAAAAACGCGGGGTTTATAAACAGTATATTCATAATCAAATCAATCTTTTTTTGCCGCCTCACATTGATCGATAGGGTGCGCGATGTTTTTATTCTTCATCGGCTCGCCCCATTTTGCAACAGCGTTTCCGTCCCACGAAAAATAGGTGCTGCCTACGGTGCGGGCCGGGCGGATCATACGGAGTTTTTCCTCAAAAGAAACCGAATCGTCGCATATCGCTTCATCGGCCAATACATTGCGAATTTTACATAAATAAATATCCGCGCCGTTGTGTTGAAAGGTCTTGTCAACTTCCAGCTCGAATGTCCACGGGCATTTTTCAAGCACCGGAACCGCCAGCACCTGCCCTTTTTCTATGCCGATGTCGAGCTTCATCTTATCCGCGTCGTAGCCTGATTTGCAGCCGAAATAATCGGCAAGCGGCAATAGTTCTTCGGTCACGAGCCCCATCGAAAAGACGCCGTTTCTGCGGATGTTGTCTCGCGTGCGCTTGTCCTCGCAGATCGCAGCCATCACGCCCAAATTTTCGTCCCAGTAATAACTTACCCAGCAAAACAGCCCAAAATCCGGCTTACCGTCGTTGTTGTATGTACCGTAGACAAACAGCGTCTGCGGGCAAAACCCGTTGGATATCCCCATTGATTTCTTCATAAAATAACCGCCCCTTTCAAGCATCCGTTTTTTCAGCCAACTGTCTCACCAGTGCGTTGATTCTGTTTGCCCTGGTCTCTTCCATTTTTGCGGTTTCGATATGGTTGATCAGTTCACGTTTGAAATAATCGGGTTGGCTTTGAAACCGCTCCGATACCCCGGCATCATTCAGCGCTTTTTCAATATCGGCGGGAATGATGATTTCCCGTTTCTTCATATCTTTTTCTAAAGTCAAATGCACAGTGTCGCCGATGTTCTTTCCGACAGCCCGTTTGATGAATTCGTTATAAACAAGGTAATGTCCGTTTTTCGAAGGCAGCAGCGTGTGGTCGAATGCATGCCCATCCACCGTGATGCAGACCGGGATATTGCCCTTGGAGCCGAAGTGCTCCGGCGCCGAGTACGGGAAATAGAACACGCTCCACTTGATTTTGCCTTCGAGCTGCTTGATTTCACTGTCAAATTCAAATTTCATTTATAAATCTCCCTTTTTTAAACTTTTTATAATGTATTAATCTTACGAATTGTTAAAATTCTTACCGCAGTAAACGGT
>DAOPZJ010000121.1 GCA_035353335.1 Oscillospiraceae bacterium
AAGTGCGGTAGTCCTCGCGGTCGCGGCACCAGCCCCACAGATACCACGCCTGATATTTGAATTCCAACCGGAGCGGCTCGATGCGGCGCGTGGATTTTTGGTTTTGGGCGTTGAGATAGTCAATTTCTACAACACGGCATTTTAAAATTGCGGTTTTGATGTCGGTAAATTTGTGGTAGGCGTTCGGATTGGAACCCCAGGGTGAAAAGTCCACCGAAATCCAGTCGGCGGCGTCGCTTTTAAAAATGGTGCCGAGTTTTTCAAGCACCGCATCGACCTCGGGGTAGTTGGTCGCCTGCAACGAGTGCAGCGCGAATAAAATATTGTCGCGTTCGGAGTCGGAGAGCAGCGCCCGGTTGACGGCGTAACCATCCATGACCGAAATGCCGCCGTTTTGCCCCTGCGTGGTGCAGACCGGAACGCCCGCCGCCGAAAGCGCGTCGACGTCGCGGTAAATTGTGCGCACCGAGACGCCGAACCGGTCGGCAAGTTCCGATGCGGTGACGTTCTTTTTATTAAGCAGAATCGTGATGATCTCCACAAGCCGCTCTAATTTCATAAGGTTCACCTCATTTATTACTGACAGGTTTTTGTCAGGTTTGGGACAGAGAACAGAATCTAAATTAAAAGATATGGCTCAAGCCGCCGTAGTTAAAGCTGATCGGTTTGACGCCGTTGACAAAGCGGATCATGTAGGTTTTGGTCTTTTCGTCCACAACCTCGATCACGCCCTCGCCGAATACCTTGTGCATCATCTGGTCGCCGACCTTGTAAATCACTTCGGTTATCTTATCGAACGCCCGAACCTGAACGGCGCTCTGTTCCTTGATCTCATCGGGGATTTCGCCGATGATCTCAAGATATTTCGGATCGATGTCAAACAGAAACCGGGACGGGACTTTGGAAAAACCCTTGACTCCGAACCCCTCGCTCTCGGTCAGATAAAGATGCTTTTTGGCGCGGGTGACGCCGACAAAACACAGCCGCCGTTCTTCCTCCAGCGCTTCGGTCTTGCGGTCCTCGAGCGCCCTCGCCGACGGGAAAATGCCCTCGGTGAGCCCGACCAAAAAGACGCTGTCAAACTCGAGTCCCTTTGCGGTGTGCATGGTCATAATCCGAACGCAGTCGGTCTTGTCTTCGATGTCGCTGTCGCGCAGCAAGGTAATGTTATGCAAAAAGGTCACGAGCGGCAGATGCTCGCCGAATTCGGTCTCCTGCGTCACGATACTGCGAAGCAATTCGGTGACGTTGTCGAGCCGCTCGATGTCGCCGCTCTCGCGGATATACAGCTCATATCCCGTATCTTTAATGATCTTTTGCAACAGTTCCGATACCGGCAGAACCTCGGCATCCTGTTTCAGTTTTTCAATCGCCGCGATGAATTCTTTCGCTTTGCAGCCGCCCATCGATTCGGTATCGCAGAGTTCCTTAAGCGCGTTATAGAGCGAGATTTTCCGGTTATTCGCGTGGTTTTTGATGAGTTCGAGCTTCATCTTGCCGATTTTACGCCGGGGCATGTTGATGATGCGCATAAACGAGAGGTCGTCTTCGCTGTTGGAGACGAGGCGCATATACGAAAGCACGTCTTTGATCTCGGCGCGCTCGTAAAACCCGACGCCGCCGTAGACGACATAGGGAATGTTGGCCTCCAAAAAGCCCTGTTCAACAAATCGGGAGACGAAATTGGAACGGTAAAGCACCGCGAAATCCGAATATTTACCGCCGCTGTCGCGATGCGCCTTGATTTTGGAGCAGATGAACCTGATCTCCTCTTTGTCGCTCTTGCCGTGAAAATACTGCACGGTCTCGCCGTCGGTTTTGTTCGTGTATAAATTCTTTTTGACGCGATAGTTGTTTTTCTCGATCAAAGAGTTGGCGACGGTTAAAATCGGCGCGGCGCTGCGGTAGTTTTCGCTCAAAACCACGTCGGTGCAGGTCGCGTTGATCCGCGTGGTGAACCAGGGGTTATTGAGCCACCCGACAAAGTCGACGAGCACTTCCATGCTCGCCCCGCGCCATTCGTAGATGTTTTGGTCGGGGTCGCCGACGACGAACAGATTGCGGTTGATCTCGGTCAGCCGCCGGATCAGTTTGAACTCTTTGACGGTGATGTCCTGAAACTCGTCCACCATAATGTAGTACAGGCGGCTCTGCCATTTTTTCAGGATGTCCGGGTGTTTGCCGAACAGATAGATCGTAAAATTGATCAGGTCAAAAAAGTCGA
>DAOPZJ010000122.1 GCA_035353335.1 Oscillospiraceae bacterium
GCCGCTGCCGCAGGGCGCGGTGCTGCCGCCAGAGATGCAAATTCAATACGGAAACATCCTTGAGATGTCGGATGAGGATATTAAAAACCTCATGAACGGCTGCGAAGGGTTTGTCTTTGCCGCAGGTGTTGACGAGCGGGTCGAGGGACCGCCGCCGATTTACGACATGTACAAAAAGTTCAACATTGACCCGGTCTATCGTTTATTCACGCTTGCAAAGATCTGCGGAGTGAAGCACGCGGTGATTTTGGGCTCCTATTTTTCGCACTTTGACAAAAAATATCCCGAAATGCAGCTGTCTCATTGGCATTCCTATATCCGAAGCCGCCGGGATCAGGAAGCCGCGGCGCTGTCGTTCGCCGATGGAAATTTCGACGTCGCCGTGCTCGAACTGCCCTATATCTTCGGGACCCAGCCGGGCCGCAAACCCGTATGGCTGTTTATGGTCGAGATGATCCGGGATATGGAGGGGTCGACGCTGTTTCCCAAAGGCGGCACGACGATGGTCACGGTCAAGCAAGTGGGGCAGGCCATCGCCGGAGCGCTTGAAAAAAACGAGGGCGGGAACTGCTATCCGATCGGCTGGTACAACATGACCTGGAAGCAGATGCTCGGTATCATGCACAAGTATCTCGGGTGCCCGAACAAGCGGATCGTCACGATTCCGAAGTGGATGTTCGACCTGAACTCCCGGAAGATGCTCAAACAGCAGAAAGCGCGCAACGTCGGCGGAGGATTGAATCTGCTCAAACTGGGGGAACTTCAGTGCTCGGAGCTTTTTATTAATAAATCAGAAGGCAGCGAACCACTCGGGGTTCAACCGGACAACATCGAGGCCGCGATCGGCGACTCGATCCGGTTATGCGTTGAGATTTTAGATAAGAATTTGCAGACCGTGGAGATGAAGGGGGAGTAAAGCTGTTTAGAGAGTAGTTAATAGCGAACAGTGAAAGACCTATAAACTTAAATTCGTTTTGCGGAGCAAAGACACCATAATTATTCACTGTAAGCTGTAAACTGTACGCTTTTCATTTGCACGGACGTTTCCAAAATGGTGAAAATATGATATAATTCTCATCGGGTAATATGGTTTAATCCGATGGGATATTTTTTTGTAGGAGTTTCGATTTTAAACAGATGTTAAGGAGCAGATATGATTTTACAGGTAGAAACTGAAGTTAAGCCGAAACTAACCGTTATACAGCTTGAATCAATGAGTTTATATGAAATTATTAGAGACGAAAGAGCATTTGTAATAATAATTGACGGAAAAACTTTTTTTACCGAACCCTTGTTTCCTATTTTAGAATTCGTTCAATACAGTATAAAATGGGTAAAAGAAAATAATGTAAGTTTCATTTATAATACAATTGAAAGTGAAGAAAACCCTATATTATCTTTTACCCAACAACAAGGTCAATGGAAAATATATTCAGTTTGGCAAAAGTTTGAATGCAATGAACTTTTTAAATTTGAGGATATTAGAAATTTTATAATTGAAATTATCAATCGAGTAATGCAATAGCAGAAATATTTATCCTTACGAAACCAACTTTTTTACATCGTTTGAAAATTTTCCGTCTGGAACAATAAAGATCGTTCCCTATATGGCAAAAATATGCTATAATGTCTCATCGACGGATGAAATCTCGTCGTTGGGATATTCTTTTTACTGACAACGAGGCGATGGCACAACCGGATAAAACGGCAAGTGAGGGAACATGGCCGAGGACGCGCTGAAAATTTTTAATATCTACACACAGGAGTGGTTTCGCGGGACGCTTGGGACGCCGACGGAAGTTCAAAAGCAAGCCTGGCCTGAGATCGCTGCGGGAAGACATACGCTGGTGTCGGCACCGACCGGTACCGGCAAGACGTTAACTGCATTTTTAGTGTTCATCGACAAGCTGCAGGAGCAAGCCGAAAAAGGCGAATTACCCGAGGAACTGCAATTAATCTATATCTCTCCTTTAAAGTCGCTGGCGGGGGATATCCGCGAAAACCTCAAGCGGCCTCTGGAGGGGGTTTTACAGCAGCGCATTAAAACCGGGCGGCATAAATACGGCGCGGAGATTCAAATTGCAATTCGTACCGGCGACACCTCGCAAACCGAACGCGCCCGGATGGTCAAGCACCCGCCGCATATTTTAATCACAACGCCGGAATCGTTATATCTGATGCTGACC
>DAOPZJ010000123.1 GCA_035353335.1 Oscillospiraceae bacterium
GTTCGCTACCTTTTTCCTTCCCTTACTTTGTAACACATCAATTGTAATCCTACAGGTTATAAAACCGATTTTTATTATAAAACAGTTGAAAACTGCCTTTCGATGTGGTATAATACCACGGAATTCGCATGCGTCGAATTCTCAAAGTGGTGCCGTTCATTACGGTTCTTTGAGCGGGGTACTGTCTCCCCAAAGCGGCGCAGAGGATCAATAACCAAATTTTTAGGAGGAATACCCAATGGCAGTCGTATCTATGAAGCAGCTGCTGGAAGCAGGCGTCCACTTCGGACACCAGACCAGACGCTGGAACCCAAAAATGGCTCCGTATATCTTTACGGAACGCAACGGTATCTACATCATCGACCTTCAGCAAACCGTGAAAAAGCTTGACGATGCGTATATGTTTGTGCGTAGCGTCGCCGCGGAAGGCAAACCGATTCTGTTTGTCGGCACCAAAAAGCAGGCCCAGGACTCCATCAAGGAAGAAGCGATCCGTTCCGGCGCACACTATGTTAACGCCAGATGGCTCGGCGGCATGCTTACCAACTTCCAAACCAACCATAAGAGAATCGCCCGCCTTGCACAGCTGCGCAAGATGGAAGAGGACGGCACGTTTGACATCCTGCCCAAGAAGGAAGTCATTAAACTTCGCCTCGAGATCGAAAAGCTCGAAAAGTTTCGCGGCGGCATCAAAGAGATGGATAAACTGCCCGGCGCGTTGTTCATCGTCGACCCGCGCAAAGAGCGCAACGCCGTCTCCGAAGCCAGAAAATTGAACATCCCGATCGTCGCCATCGTCGACACCAACTGCGACCCGGATGAGATCGACTATGTCATTCCGGGCAACGACGACGCAATCCGTGCGGTCAAACTGATCACCGGCGCAATGGCCGATGCAATCATCGAATCCAGACAAGGCGAATCGAATGCCGCGACAACCGAATCCGAAGAGACAGCCGAACCCGCAGAAGAGAAAGCCGCTGAATAATAACGCCGAAAGCGTAAACAACGTGACTGGATCTTTTTCACCATGTTACTGAAAGGAATGAATATATATTATGGAATTCACAGCAAAAGATGTAGCTGATCTGCGTACCAGAACCGGCGTAGGGATGATGGATTGCAAAAAGGCATTGGCAGAAGCCAACGGCGATACCGAAAAAGCCATCGAGATTCTGCGTGAAAAAGGCCTTGCGGCCGCTGCGAAAAAAGCCGGAAGAATCGCTGCCGAAGGTATGGCTTATTCCGAGGTCTGTGCCAAGTGCAAAAAGGGTGTTATCGTCGAAGTCAACTGCGAGACTGACTTCGCCGCTAAAAGTGAGCCCTTCAAAGAGCTTGTTTCAAAGATTGCAAATGCTATTCTGACCCAAAAACCGACCTCTGTTGAAGATCTGATGACCAAAGACTGCGGCGGGGAGTCCCTTGAAGCATTCCTCAAATCGAAGATTTACACCATCGGCGAGAATATTTCGATCCGCCGTTTCAAGGTCATGGACGGTCATCTGATGTCTTATGTCCACGGCGGCGGCAGAATTGCCGTCTTGGTCAAGTTCGAAACCACTGATGCCATTGCTGCCACAGCGAAATTCACCGAAGCGGCAAAAGATGTTGCAATGCAGATTGCTGCGATGAACCCGCTGTTCCTCGATGCCGCGAGCGTTGATGAAGAAACATTAGCCAAAGAGCGTGAAATTGCAAAAACCGCAGCGATCAACGAGGGCAAACCCGCCAATATCGCCGACAAGATCGTCGAAGGCAGAATTAAAAAGTATTATAAAGAAGTTTGCTTAGTCGAACAGGCATTTGTCAAGGATGCGGAGATCTCCGTCACTCAGTACTTGAACGCCGTCAGTAAAGAGCTCGGCGGCGACATTAAGGCGGTCGCTTTTCACGAGGTAATAACCCAAACCGCCATCATCAA
>DAOPZJ010000124.1 GCA_035353335.1 Oscillospiraceae bacterium
GTGGCCTTTTCCTCGTAAGTCACCTTCGGAATTTTCAATTTGTCGATGTCCTCGGGGTTGGCGAGTTGGTCGACATATTCGTGCGATTTGATGTTGTTCCCGTCTTCGGTCTCGATGGTCTCTTCGACTACGGGCAGCCAGCCTCTCTCGCCGCCGACAATCTTTTCGACGGGGATATAGGGCGGAACGATCATGTCGCAGGGGTAGTGACGCCATTTATATAACATCCGGCGCATGTGCAGCTCGGCTCTGCGAAAATCGGGATCGGTGCAATACAAAGTCAATTCGCCGTCGGTGTTCAGTTCGCACCACGGCTCTTCGTTAATCAAAACGATCGGGCGGATCATCCGAAGACCGTTGACCGCGCGGTGGAGTTTGGCATTTTCGGCGTTGCGCGGATGGCCTGCGGCCTCGGCGTATTCATTGGCAAGGGTTCTTAAAATCTCTCTGTCGGTGGGCATGGCGGTTCCCCTTTCGGTATTGGTTCGTGTAAATTCATTATAACCGAAAAGCCGAATTGATACAAGGTGCTGTGATTGTCTATTGACAGATTGCAAAAATGAATTATGATTTATTTATATCGGGATTTATCCTGCTGCGGGAGGATGGGCATTTTGAAGCTTGAGAGCGCAGGAACGCTGTTAAAAGATATAAAAGGGGATTTGCTCGCCTTTTTCAAATGGACCGCGCTCGCCGTTTTATCCGGTGCGGGAATCGGATTGGCGGGCGTCGGGCTTTTATTTTGCGTTCAGAAAGCCACGGAACTGCGTCTTCAAAATTCGTGGCTTGTGTGGCTTTTGCCGGCAGCGGGCGTTCTGACGGTGTTTATATACCGCGTCTGCGGCGTGACCCGCCCGCATGGGACGAATTTAGTGCTTTCGGCGGTGCGTTCCCCCGATCCGGTACCGCTTCGAATGGCACCCTTAATTTTTGTCGGGACCACGATCACCCATCTGTTCGGCGGCTCTGCGGGCAGAGAAGGCGCGGCGCTCCAGATCGGGGGTAGTTTGGGCTTTCAGACGGGCCGTCTGTTCCGACTGGATGAAAAGGATCTGCACATTATGACGATGTGCGGCATGAGCGCAGCTTTTTCCGCGCTGTTTGGAACGCCTGCGGCGGCTGTGGTGTTTGCGATGGAGGTCGTCAGCGTCGGGGTCATGTATTATGCCGCGCTGGTGCCCTGCACGATCGCTTCGTTGATTGCGGTTTCAATCGCGCGAGTGCTCGGATTTTCCCGGCCGGTTTATTCCGTCGCTTTTCCGGTGTTGCATTCGATTCCCGCTGGATTACGAACAGTCGCACTGGCGGCGCTTTGCGCTGGGCTGAGCGCACTTTTTTGCTTTGTTTTGAAGGGGACAGGCCGTTTATATGAGAAATATTTAAAAAACGGTTATCTGATTGCGGCTGTTGGCGGCATTTTAATTGTGGCACTGACGTTGATTTTCAATACCCGTGACTATCTCGGCATCGGTGAGAAAATCATCGACGCGGCACTCGGCGGTCAGGCGCGCCCGGAGGCCTTTGTGCTCAAAATGGTCTTCACGGCGCTGACGCTCGGCGCGGGCTTCAAGGGCGGCGAGATCGTGCCCTCCTTTTTTGTGGGCGCGACGTTCGGCTGCACGGCGGGCGGGCTGTTGGGTCTCGATCCGGCGGTGGGCGGGGCGTTCGGCATGATTGCAGTTTTCGCAGGCGTCACAAACTGTCCGCTGACCGCATTTATCATCGGAATCGAGCTGTTCGGAACGCAGGGGCTTCCGTTTTATCTGCTTGCCGCCGCGGTCAGCTATATGCTTTCGGGCTATACGGGGCTTTACGGCAGTCAGCAGATTTTGTATTCGAAAACCCGGGCGGAATT
>DAOPZJ010000125.1 GCA_035353335.1 Oscillospiraceae bacterium
CGAATAAACAGTGGAGGGCAGCCTATAAAGACTTTTTTTCCGATGCAAGTGATCCAATAGATAATTATCAATCCGTATATATTAATGATATAAACAGAGATGGTATACCGGAGGTATTTATAGACCGATGGGGAATGGGTTGCCCTCGGCAAGTAGTCACTTATATAAAAGACAAGGGCATAACAACTCTTATGTTTGATTTTGGTTCGACTCCACAAATTAAAAACAAACTATATCTTGGACTTAATCAAAACAAAATTATACTTCGAGAAGACGGAATCTCTTCAGGGGCACTTAGCTATCATCACGCGCTTATGTATACATTGGGTGACAACGGATTCGAAAAAACTCATGAGATTTCAGCAGAAAAATTGAAAGAAGATTTTGATTATAATGACATCGCCGCGCTTGATGCGCATATAAAAAAATCCCTCAAACTTTTTAATGAAAAGTTTGACGCGGTCACAAAAAGCTTGGATTTAATTGACTATGCCGATGTGGCTGTCACGAAAAATATCAAAGAGTATCTGAATAATGAACTTAAGTTGGATAAGAGTTGATTTAATACATCTGTAAAACGCTGCCTGAAAAAGCAATGCGTAAAGACACTTTGCAATCGAAAACACGCAAATAAAGAAGAAGTATTTTAGAGGAGGTCAAATTTCATGAAGAGAGCCTTATCCGTTATTTTAGCGCTGATGTTTGTGTTTGCGGTTGTCCAGCCGGCAATCGTTTCAAAATCAGCGGCAGCTGCCGTTGCGGTCACTTCCGTAAATTTAAACACCTCTAAAATTGTTTGGCCGGTGGGCAGAACCGGAACATTCAAAGCCACGGTTTACCCGAGCAATGCCGCCAACAGAGAGGTTACCTGGAAATCCGGCAACACCAAGGTTGCCACGGTGGACAGCAGCGGTAAACTCACTGCCAAAGGCTATGGTACGGCCACCATCACCTGCACTTCGAAAAACAATCGTTCCGCGAAAGCGACCTGTTTTGTAACGGTCGGCAAGGGTATCACATCCGTAAAGCTGAATACCGCAAAATTAAACTGGAATGTCGGCAAAATCGGCACCTTTAAGGCTACCGTTTTCCCAAATGACGCCATCCGGAAGGATCTTATTTGGAAATCGAGCAATCCCGCGGTCGCGAGCATTTCTAAAAGGGGGCTGCTCGTCGCGAAGAAAGCGGGCACGGCTACCATCACCTGCGCATCGGCATTTAACAGCAAAGCTAAGGCTACTTGTGTTGTCTCCGTCAAAACGGTGATTGAAGACGGAGTTAAGGATCAATGGAAAGTAGCGTATAAAGACTTTTTTTCTGATGTAAGTTCTTTTGATTCCGTTTATGTCAATGACTTTAACCGTGATGGCATCCCTGAGGTGTTTATTAGTTTTTGGAATGGGCACAATCCATCATTGTTCGTAACTTTTATTAAAGATAAGGGCATATCTACTTTATCTGCTGGAGACTTTTATTATCATGGCGATAAATTCTACTTTGACCTTAATCAGAAAGTTATTATGACTCGCAATAACGAAGATCCAAATAGCATTACAAATCTCGAAGCAGTTAAATATTCATTAGGTGCTAATGGATTTGAAA
>DAOPZJ010000126.1 GCA_035353335.1 Oscillospiraceae bacterium
GTTTTGGTCTTTTCGTCCACAACCTCGATCACGCCCTCGCCGAATACCTTGTGCAGCATCTGGTCGCCGACCTTGCAGACCACCTCGGTCGTCTTGTCGAACGCCCGAACCTGAACAACGCTCTGCTCCTTGATCTCGTCGGGGATTTCGCCGATGATCTCAAGGTATTTCGGGTCGATGTCGAACAGGAACCGGGACGGGACTTTGGAAAAACCTTTGACGCCGAACCCCTCGCTCTCGGTCAGATAAAGATGCTTCTTGGCGCGGGTGATGCCGACAAAGCACAGCCGCCGTTCTTCCTCCAGCGCTTCCGTTTTACGATCCTCGAGCGCCCTTGCCGACGGGAAAATGCCCTCGGTGAGCCCGACCAAAAAGACGCTGTCAAACTCGAGTCCCTTTGCGGTGTGCATGGTCATAATCCGAACGCAGTCGGTCTTGTCTTCGATGTCGCTGTCGCGCAGCAAGGTAATGTTATGCAAAAAGGTCACGAGCGGCAGATGCTCGCCGAATTCGGTCTCCTGCGTCACGATACTGCGAAGCAATTCGGTGACGTTGTCGAGCCGCTCGATGTCGCCGCTCTCGCGGATATACAGCTCATATCCCGTATCTTTAATGATCTTTTGCAACAGTTCCGATACCGGCAGAACCTCGGCATCCTGTTTCAGTTTTTCAATCGCCGCGATGAATTCTTTCGCTTTGCAGCCGCCCATCGATTCGGTATCGCAGAGTTCCTTAAGCGCGTTATAGAGCGAGATTTTCCGGTTATTCGCGTGGTTTTTGATGAGTTCGAGCTTCATCTTGCCGATTTTACGCCGGGGCATGTTGATGATGCGCATAAACGAGAGGTCGTCTTCGCTGTTGGAGACGAGGCGCATATACGAAAGCACGTCTTTGATCTCGGCGCGCTCGTAAAACCCGACGCCGCCGTAGACGACATAGGGAATGTTGGCCTCCAAAAAGCCCTGTTCAACAAATCGGGAGACGAAATTGGAACGGTAAAGCACCGCGAAATCCGAATATTTACCGCCGCTGTCGCGATGCGCCTTGATTTTGGAGCAGATGAACCTGATCTCCTCTTTGTCGCTCTTGCCGTGAAAATACTGCACGGTCTCGCCGTCGGTTTTGTTCGTGTATAAATTCTTTTTTACGCGGTTGTTGTTTTTCTCGATCAGAGAATTTGCGACGTTTAAAATCGGGGTTGTGCTGCGGTAATTCTCACTCAAAACCACGTCGGTGCAGGTCGCGTTGAGCCGCGTCGTAAACCAGGGGTTATTGAGCCACCCGACAAAGTCGACGAGCACTTCCATGCTCGCTCCGCGCCATTCGTAGATGTTCTGGTCGGGGTCGCCCACGACGAACAGGTTGCGGTTGATCTCGGTCAGCCGACGGATCAGCTTGAATTCCTTGACGGTGATGTCCTGAAACTCGTCCACCATGATGTAGTGCAGGCGGCTCTGCCATTTTTTCAGAATATCCGGGTGTTTGCCGAACAGATAGATCGTAAAATTGATCAGGTCAAAAAAGTCGA
>DAOPZJ010000127.1 GCA_035353335.1 Oscillospiraceae bacterium
ACGCTGCGCAGCCTGATGAAGGTATTGCTCGGCGGGGTATCGGCAACGACCGTTTTCCTTGCAAACTATTACGGCAAGCTCTCCTTTGAGCGAAAAAGCATTGACCATGAAAAAATGATCGGATTATACTCGTCTGCAAAGGAGCAATTCGAATCCGGGAAAGTCGATAAGAAGCAGCTTTTCCGTGAGCTCGCTCGAGAAGAAATCATAGAAAATGGCAATTGGTTTTCCTACTGTCGTGAAAATCCGCCATCTTTCCATATTTGATGTCAAATCGTGTGCGGACTGTAAAAATGAGGCGCGACGTCGATACGCACAGCCTGATTCATGAAGCCTCACATCACGATTCCATTGTCCTTACTGGACATCGCACTTTTCGATATGCAAAACGAGTCCATGCGCATATTCACAAGATCGCATCTTTTAAATCCGGCGGTTAGAGTGGAATGGGTTGAAAAGAAGGGCTACAGTTAACTTGTTCAGAGAGAAAGATGGTATTCATCAATGATCAGAAGTTACCGAAAAAGCTTCCGTCCCTATTTTCAACCTTTTGAGGAATATGATTCATTCGGAACTTCTTTCATAAATCATTTCCATAGAAATTTGAAACACATAACAGGACATTTATAAGACACGAGAGGAATATTTCAAACGATTTACCCGTTTTGCAGTACAAATCGCATCGAATGCGGGGAATAAAACAGATCAGGTTATAATCAGAAAAAATGAGAAAAAGTGTATTGAGTTTTCAGTTTTTATTTATTTTATCAATTCTGATATTTGTAACTTGTTTGATTATCTGTCCAGTTTATGCACAGGATGCAAATTCATTGATTGCAGAAGTAAATGCATTAAGAGCTTCTTACGGACTGTCTCCTTATTCTGTTGACAACTCATTATCATCTTTAGCCCAGGCTCAGAGTGAATATCAGGCTTCCATTAATATGACTACCCATAATCGCCCGGACGGATCGAACATACCGGCTCGGTCAGAAAATGTCTGCGGCGGATTAAATATGACGGCATCTTATTGCGTTAAGCAGATGTGGACAGATCCCGATCATCTTTATACAATGATCGGTCTCGATTCCGGAACAGTTGGAGCCGGAGCAGCATCCGCACCCGACGGAAGCATATACTATACACTGATGGTGAACAGTTCAGGGAATGATACAAATCTGGATAAATCCCCGACCTTGGCTGTAACTGCTGCGGTTGCTGCAAATCAAAATGCGGGCAGCGGTTTTGTGGATATCGAAGCGTTGCCGGTTCAACCCGGAACCTTTGCTACCAGTACCCCCGAATTGGATGGATCGATTTATCATACTGTGCAACAAAATGAAACTCTGTGGACGATTGCGATTAATTACGGTACGACGGTTGCACAGCTCCAGGCGTTGAACGGAATGGCTGAAAACGATGTTAGCGTCAGAGCCGGCCAGAGGATACTAATCCATTACGGTGGGACGCCTGTCTCGGATACCCTGACGCCGACCGTAACCAAACCGCCGGCAACCAATACGCCG
>DAOPZJ010000128.1 GCA_035353335.1 Oscillospiraceae bacterium
TCAAGCCAGGCGCTCATGTTGGCGTTTTCGCTGGTGTAGCCGTTGGCGACCGCGACGTCGAAAACCGCGTATTCTGAGCCCGGAAGCGTGACCGCTTGAAAACCTCTCGGCGCTTTTTCTTCGACCGCGAAACCGACAAAGCAATCTCTCCCGGTTTCCCCGTCGGTGCGAATCTCCCAGCTGCAGTTGTCGGCTGCGATAAATCCGGAATTTTCGGCCTTCTCCTCAAAATCCTGCCAGAGCCCGGCGGTCATTCTGCCATCGCCCCAAAGTCCGGCAAGGGCCAATTTCTTTTTTTTAATCAGTTTCGGTTCCATTTTCAAAACCCTTTCCCAATTGATGGTTTTATTTTATCAAGTGAAACCTGACAACTGATTGTCAATATTCAGAAATGTATTTTTGATGATTCAACTCTTTATGTTACAACGACCGCTTTGTTTTGCAGACGATGATCTTTTCCGGAAGCGGTTCTCCGTTTGCTGTTTTCATTTTTACAAGTTCGTTGAAACAGCATATAAACTCCCTCGCGTCACAAAAATCGTTCCGGCTCAAACCGAGTTCGACTCTTCCGTGGCAGGTCAGCTTTTTTTGGCCGTCAAAGGAATAAACCGTTCTCGTAAGGCATCTTTGGCCGTAACAGTTGTCGAAGCCGGGGCAGGTTTTTAATGCGTAAAAAATGCGCTCAGTCAACGGATGATCCGTTTTTGCGATAAAAGTCAGCGTTTCCTCCATGCAGTCGGCTCTGCGGTGCCAGGTTTCCGGCTTGCCGCCGCAAACGATGTACCACTGAAAGTTATGCGCCGGTTCAGTACCGGAGATTTTGAACATGTAGGAAATGCCGTAATCGGAGGCGACATAAGTAATTTTCTTCGCCTTTGTGTCAACGGAGCGCTTAAATCTTAACGGACGCATGGTTTTTAAGTATGAATCCGTTGCCGTTATTTCATCTTTGAACGCTTGCGGAAGGGTTGATATGATGTTTTCAAACGGTGATATATCTGCCATTTTTGATTCCTCGGCTTTCATTTTGAAAGTATGGCGGCGCTGTATTAACAACAATCCGAATAATACTCATGAATTTTCCCGCTCTTTTCCTTGATAATTTTTTGCAAATGGGGCGGGGAAAGCACCTTGACGGCGGTTCCGAACGAGAAGATATAGCCGTAGACCCAACCGTCCTCGGGGAAATCGACTTCGACTTTATAAGTGCCGTCGCCGTTGTCGTGAATCCGGTCGTCGTCGTAATCGTCGTATAGGCGGTATAAAGCATCTTCGGTGAATTGCAGCACGCAGCGGATGTTGGGCTTATACCCGGTCTCGCCGTCACTGCCCTTTTGCAATTTCGGTTCACGTTTGCGGAAGCGGTCAAAGGTCTCCTCGGTGACAGCAACCCGCTTGACACGCGAAATGCGGAAAGTGCGGTAGTCCTCGCGGTCGCGGCACCAGCCCCACAGATACCACGCCTGATA